>NZ_JASBRC010000004.1:0-190046 GCF_029960715.1 Arthrobacter sp. AL05 | reverse complement strand
CGGCCGGAACCGGCAGGTCCAAAACGGCCGGAACCGGCAGGTCCAAAACGGCCGGAACCGGCAGGTCCAAAACGGCCGGGAACCGGGCGCCGCCCGGTAGCCTCAGGGCATGACAAGAATTTGTGTAGCCGGCGGAACCGGCCAGGTGGGCCGGGAAGTGGTGCACCAAGCTGTCGCCGGCGGACACGTGGTGACATTCCTCAGTCGGAACCCGCCTGAACCCGGCCCCAACGTCCGGACCAGCGGCGCGGAATACTTTCCGGCGGACGTCGCCACCGGGGCGGGACTGGCGGCAGCGCTGGCCGGCGCGGATGTTGTGATCGATTGTCTGGAGGGGCGGGCAGGCAATGCCCTGACGCATTTCGCCGACGGCGGCGCACGCCTGCTTGCGGCTGCCCAGGACGCCGGTGTGGCGAGGGCTGTGCTGCTCTCGATCGTCAATTGTGACCGCAGCGCCTTCGCGTACTACGCCTCGAAGGCAGCCAAAGAACAGGTCTACGCGCGGGCCGGGATCGATAGCGTCACGGTCCGGGTGACACAGTTCCATTCCTTCCTCGCGACGATCTTCGCGGCGGGCTCGAAGCTGCGCGTCATCCCGGTCGTCGACGGCGTTAGGTTCCAGCCCATTGCGCCAGCCGACGCCGCGGCTGCCCTGCTCGAGGCGGCGCTTGAACCTTCGGCAGGCAAGCGGCACAGTCTCAGGACAATTGGGGGCCCGGAAATCCAGGACATGCGGGACTTCGCCCGGCAATGGAAGTCTGCGACGGGGTCGCGTGGACTTTTGATCCGTCTCCCGTTGCCTGGGGCACTGGGCGAATACCTGCGCGCAGGCCTGAATGTGGTGCCGGAACAGCGCCGCGCCGGTGAAACTTTTAGTGGCTGGTTGGCAAAGAAGCCAGATAGTTTGTAGCCTAGGGACACCGGCAACGCCGTTCCATCTGGACCGGCGTTGCTTCGGGGCTATAGCTCAGTTGGTAGAGCGCTTCGTTCGCATCGAAGAGGTCAGGAGTTCGAATCTCCTTAGCTCCACAACAAAAGCCCTCCAAGCTGCGGAAACGTTCGGTTGGAGGGCTTTTTCCTTGCCCCGGCTATTGGGCGGCACCGGCTCCGCCAGCCGCACAAGCCCTTGGTTCCGACGGTCACCGAGATGTATCGTTGACTATCGTTGTATATCGTTCGCGATTGACTCAAGGAGAGCATAATGCGCAATTCATACCCGGCAGGCGGATTTCGCGGCAACAACATTGACGGCATGTGGGAGGCCGTTGAGGAGTTGCGTTCACGGTTTGAGAAACGCTCCGGCACCCGCGCGGGCCGTGGCGAAGTGCGCTCAGCGGTGCTGTCGCTGCTCGCTGAACGGCCCATGCACGGCTACCAGATCATCCGTGAAATCGAGGAGCGCAGCGGCGGTAGCTGGAAGCCAAGCGCCGGCTCGGTTTACCCGACGCTGCAGCTGCTGGCCGACGAGGGGTTCATTAAGGCCGAGGAATCCAACGGACGCAAGATCTACTCGCTGACCGAAGCAGGCCGGGAGGATGTGGCCGGTGCCGGCGCGTCAACGCCCTGGGAGTCAACAGCTCCGGCGTCGGGCCCGGCATCAGGCCCCGGTTTCGGAGCGCTGCCCAAGGCCGGCATCGAGCTAGCGCAGGCTGCGACCCAGGTGGGGCGCACCGGCTCGCCGGCGCAGGTGCAGGAGGCCGTGCGGGTGCTCGACGAGGCACGTCGCCGGCTCTACTCGATCCTCGCCCAGGACTGAGGGGAGTGGCGTCGGTTCGCCGAACCCGGGCCGATGCGGGACCAGGCGCCGGGGACATCCGGGCCCGCTACCGTCGCATCCTGCGCTTTGCCGCGTGGCATCTTACGGTGACCTGGTGGTTCGAGCTGTTCCTGCCGCGCCTCGGGCTGGCCAGGATTGCCGAGCGGACCAGAACAAAGAGGATGCGGCGCTTCGCGCAGCGTTTCCACGTGCTCGCGGTGGACCTTGGCGGCCTGATGATCAAGGTTGGTCAGTTCCTGTCCTCCAGGCTGGATGTCCTCCCGCCGGAGATCACCAAGGAGCTGGAGGGACTGCAGGACGAGGTGCCTCCGGTTTCGTTCGCCGCGATCCGAACCCTTGCAGAGGAGGAGTTCGGCGCACCGCTGGAGCTGGTGTTCGCCTCGATCGAGGAGACGCCGATCGCCGCGGCGTCCCTCGGCCAGGCGCACCGGGCGAGGCTTCTTCCGGGCGATGCCGCCGACACCGGGTTGGACAGCGTGGTGCTTAAAGTGCAGCGTCCCGGCATCGACGCGATTGTCGACGTCGATCTGGCGGCATTGCGAAAAGTAGGCGGCTGGCTCAGTCACGTGCGCCTGGTCTCCGATCGTGCCGACATGCCGGCCCTGGTCGAGGAGTTCGCGCAGACCAGCCTGGAAGAAATCGACTACCTGCACGAGGCCGCGAACTCAGCGCGCTTCGCTGCTGACTTCGCCGACGATCCCCGGGTGAGTGTGCCGGAGGTCGTCTGGGAGCGCAGCACCCGACGGGCGCTGACCCTGGAAGATGTCACGGCGATCAAGATCACCGACTCCGAAGCGCTCGTTGCGGCGGGCATCGACCCGGCACAGGTTGCCCCGGTGTTCGCGTCGGTGATGTTTGACCAGATGTTCACGAACGGCTTTTTTCACGCCGACCCGCATCCGGGCAACATTTTTGTTACTCCGGCTACGGACCCCGCAGCAGAGCGCCCGTGGACGTTGACTTTCATTGACTTCGGGATGATGGGTGAGGTGACGGCGAGTACCCGCGGTGGCCTGCGGAAGCTGCTCATCGCGGCCGCTTCACGTGACGGCCAGGGGTTGGTGACTGCAATCCGCGACGTGGGTGTGCTGGTACCCAGCGCCGATACGGTCGAACTTGAGCGGGCGATGATTCACCTCTTTGCCCGGTTCGGCGGGATGGGCTTCGCCGAACTCCGCGAGGTGGACCCGCGGGAGTTCCGTGATTTTGCGGTCGAGTTCGGCGACGTCGTCCGCTCCTTGCCGTTTCAGTTGCCGGAGAATTTCCTGCTAATCATCCGGGCGATGTCCCTGACGTCGGGGGTGTGCAGCACGCTGGACGCCCGCTTCAATTTGTGGGACACGGTGGAACCCTATGCGGGCCAGCTGTTGCGCGACGAGCGCGGCAACATTGTGCAGGATGTGGCCCAGCAGGCGTTCGACACCGCCGGGTTGGCCCTGCGCCTGCCGAAACGCCTGGACGGGCTCCTGACCCGGCTGGAAGACGGTTCACTGGCGGTTGCCAATCCGCGCCTGGAGCAACAGGTAAAACGGCTAAACCGCTCGGCGCAGCGGATCGCTTCGGTGTTGATATTCGGTGCCCTGCTCATGGCCGGTTCCGTGCTCCGCGCGGACGACACGGTGCTCGGCAATGTACTCCTGGCCGCTTCGGTGCTTCCGCTGCTGCACGGATTGTGGGCGGGGCGCAGCGGCCTCTGAGCTGACCGGCACCCGGCTATAGGCCGGGGGTGCGGATCAGCGCTGATTCCGGCGCTGCATAGGGGCTCCCAGCGCGCTGCGGGACGCAAATCGCTCCACGACGAGGGTTTCGAGTCACAATGCCATAACTCTGCTCTCGCCCCGCTGCGGCGGGGCCGAGGCCTGACGAAACCCTGCGCACGAGGCCCCCAAACCTCACCTTTACGCCCTTAGCGAACGCGCCGTTGTTAGTGTGAATGAGTCGAAACAGATGCGCAGGAGCCGGACGGGACGCCAGTCCGGCTGCAGCGAAGGCAACTCGCCAGTGAGCTGCCGGTCCCCGGGAGCACAACCCACGACCTGCCCAGCAGGAACAAGCCGCGAAACGCGGCACACGCCGTTGGTTTGCTTGCCGCATTCGACCAGACCCACCGTTAACGAAGCATTCACACACGACAGTGCCAGGCTAGGGCCGGGAGCTGTCGCGTAGACAGGCCAACAGTGAGCGAAAATATTGCAGTAAGCGTCAAGAACGTCTTTAAGGTTTTTGGCAAGAAGCCCCTCGAAGCCGTGCGGCGGCTGAAAGCCGGACAGACCCGCGACCAGGTGGCCTCCCTTGGAACCGCTGCTGTCGTGGACGCCTCTTTTGAGGTCAGGGCCGGTGAGATCTTTGTGGTGATGGGCCTTTCGGGCTCCGGCAAATCCACGCTGATCCGCATGCTGAACGGGCTGTTGCCCGCCTCCGCTGGCTCCGTTGTTGTCGACGGCACGGACATATCCCAGCTCGCCGGCGCGGCCCTTCGCCAGGTACGGCAACGGAAAATCTCCATGGTTTTCCAGCATTTCGCCCTGATGCCGCACCGCACCATCATCGAGAACGCGGCCTACGGCCTGGAAGTACAGGGCGTTGCCAAGGATGCCCGCCTGGCCAAGGCAAAAAAGATCCTGGCACTGGTCGGCCTCGCCGGCTGGGAGGACAAGTATCCGTCCCAACTCTCCGGCGGCATGCAGCAGCGCGTGGGACTCGCTCGGGCCTTGTGTGCAGAAACCGAGATCTTGCTGATGGACGAAGCTTTCTCCGCGCTTGATCCGCTGATCCGCAGGGAAATGCAAGAGCAGCTCCTGACCCTCCAGGCCGATCTGGGTAAGACCATTGTCTTCATCACCCACGACCTCAACGAGGCTATGTTCCTCGGCGACCGGATCGCCGTTATGCGCGACGGGGAAATCGTTCAGATCGGGACCCCCGACGATATCCTGACCCAACCTGCCAACGACTACGTGGCCCACTTCGTCAAAGATGTCGACCGCACCCGTGTGCTGACTGCAGGCTCGGTGATGGAACCCGCCCGGGCAGTCGTAAATCTCACCGGCGGACCCCGCAATGCCTTGCGCGCCATGCGGGATCTGCAGACCTCCGCCGCGTTCGTCGTCGATAAGAGGCGCAATTTTCACGGCATCGTGCGGGACCGCGATGTAATGCAGCTCGTTGAAGCCCGCAGCCCGGAACTGTCAACGGTGATTCGAAACGCCGCCGACTTCGTTTCTCCGGACACTGCCCTCGCGGACTTGTTCGGCCTGGCCGTGGAGAGCCCGATTCCGCTCGCCGTGGTCGACGACGCCGGTCGGCTGGTCGGGGCGATCCCGCGGGTGACGCTGCTGGCCGCCTTGGGCAACGTGCCGTCCACCACGACGGGCATCCCGGTGGTGGAGAGCACCCCCGCACCGATTCCCGAGCAAATCATTACAGCCGCGCTCCAATCGACCTCGGCCGAAACCGCAGCAACCTTCGGAGGCGAAAAGTAGCCATGGACTCCATCCTTTTCAGAATTCCCCTAGGCGCCTGGGTGGACAGCGCCCTCGAATGGATCATCGCAACTTTCGGCGGATTCTTTACCGTGCTCCGATCAATCTTTCTGGCACTCTTTGACGGTGTCAGCTGGCTGCTGAGCACCCCGCCGTTCTGGACCGTCATCGTTGTCCTGTGCGCGCTGGCATTTTTCGCGCGGGGCTTCAAACTCGCACTGGGGTCCCTGCTCGGATTCCTCCTCATCTACGGGGTAGGGCAATGGGAAAACGCGATGGACTCGCTGGCGCTTGTGCTGGTGGCCAGCGCCTTGGCAATCGTGATCAGCGTGCCGCTGGGCATCCTGACCGCAAGGTCCTCGGGCGCCTCATCAGTGGTGAAGCCGGTCCTGGACTTTATGCAGACGATGCCGGCCTTCGTCTACCTGATCCCGGCGCTGCTGCTGTTCCGGGTCGGCGTCGTGCCCGGCATCGTGGCCACCATCATCTTCGCGATGGCACCAGGCGTACGGTTCACCGAGCTCGGCATCCGCGGAGTTGACCGCGAAGTTGTGGAAGCGGGACACGCCTTTGGCGCCAGCCCCCGGCGGATCCTTACCCAGATCCAGCTTCCGCTGGCGACACCGACGATTATGGCCGGCATCAATCAGGTCATCATGCTCTCCCTGTCGATGGTGGTCATCGCCGGGATGGTCGGCGCAGGCGGACTGGGCGGCGATGTGGTCAAAAGCCTCAGCCGGATTGACGCCGCGCTTGGCTTCGAAGCCGGGATCTCGGTGGTCATTCTGGCCATCTTCCTGGACCGGGTGACAGCCAGCCTGGGCCGCCGGGCCGAAGCCACCACCAACTGAATGCCGGGAGGCAGTTCAGCCCACCTACCGAAAGACTCCCGGAGGCATTCACTCGCACCCGGGACTGGGCCGCGCTTCGGCGCGGGATCGAAAGGAAACACATGAAATCTTCACCACTTATGCACCTGACAGCCTTTGGCGCTGCAGCACTGCTGACTCTCTCGGGCTGCGGCACCGGAGGCAGCGCAGACACCGCCAGCAGTGGTCCCGGCAACGGCGACAAAAAAGATGTCAAAATCGCTGTTTTCAACGGCTGGGATGAAGGCATTGCCGCCTCTGAACTCTGGAAAGCCGCGCTGGAGGAGAAGGGCTACAACGTGTCGCTCGAATATGCGGCGCCGGCACCGGTCTACTCAGGTTTGTCAACGGGCGACTACGACGTCACCCTGGACACTTGGCTGCCTGTTACGCACAAGAGCTATATCAAAAAATACGGCGCTGACATGGTTGACCTTGGCTCGTGGAATGACGAAGCAAAGCTGACCATTGCGGTGAACAAGGACGCCCCCGTGGATTCCCTGGATGAGCTTGCCGCCAACGCAGACAAGTTCGGTGGCCGGCTCGTCGGGATCGAACCGGGCGCCGGACTGACGGAAGCCACTACGGACAAGGTCATCCCGGAATACGGCCTGCAGGACATGGAGTACCTGACGTCCTCCACGCCGGCCATGCTGTCCGAACTCAAGACGGCCACCAGTAAGGGCGAAAACATCGCGGTCACACTGTGGCGCCCGCACTGGGCCTATGACGCCTTCCCGCTGAAGGATCTCGCCGATCCCAAGGGCGCCCTGGGCGCAGCTGAAGGCATTCACAGCTTCGCCAGTAAGTCCTTCGATAAGGATTTCCCGGCCCTGGCCGGATGGCTGAAGGGCTTCAAGATGGACTCGGAGAAGCTGTACTCCCTTGAGAACGCCATGTTCAATGGAGAAAAGACTGATGATTACGGTCCCGCCGTCAAAAAGTGGATGACCGAGAACAAAGACTATGTTGCTTCGCTGACCGATTAATTCCTCGGTAGGCGGGCACTGGCGGAGAGAACGGTGCCGGTCACGGCGCCGCACGGCGGTTTCCGGGCACGGTTGGCCCGGGAACCGCCTCCGTTAACCGGCTGCCCTGCTGGAAGGCTGCCGTGGATTGCCGCGAAAATGCGGTTTTTGCACCGAAATGTGCGGTGCCATTGCACCAGTCCTCCGGTTCTTGTGCCAAGGTAGGATTCGGCACCCGCCAGGGTATGTCCTGGAACGGGCCACAGGCCCCGGATACGGAGTAATTTTGACGAACAATCACCCCCTCGACGCGGGTTCTGCCCGTCCGCGCCGCGGCACGAAGCTTGTGGCTGCAGCGGCCGCGGCGCTGGCCGGGTTGCTCACGGTATCCGGCTGCGCCGGACCCGCGACGCTGGCCGCCGAACGCGTGGTGGATACGACGCCGGTCGCCACCGGTTGGTTGCACACCGCTGGGGGCACCATCCAAGACTCGAACAACTCGCCGTTCGTTATCAAAGCCACCTCCTGGTTCGGGCTGGAGACCCCCGACTGCGTCCCGCACGGACTGTGGGGGACGCTGACGATTGATGAGGCACTGGCCAACATCAAGTCCATGGGCTTCAACACCGTCCGGCTGCCGTTCTCGAACGAGTGCCTGGCTGCGACGGCGGTCAAAGGAAACGTGAACTACTGGGCGAACCGCGCCTACAACCTCGAAGGCAAACGGCCCCTGGACGTGATGGACACGGTCATCGCCCGAGCCAAGGCTAACGGGCTGCAGATCATCCTGGACCGGCATCGACCAAGCAGCGCCGACCAGTCACCCCTGTGGTACACGGCTGCCGTCCCGGAGACGAAGTGGATCTCCGACTGGAAGATGCTCGCCGACCGGTACAAAAACGATCCCACCGTAATCGGGGCCGACCTGCATAATGAGCCGTACGGTGCGGCCACCTGGGGCCGCGGTTCGGCCGCCACCGACTGGCAGGCGGCGGCCACCCGGGGCGGGAACGCCGTCCTGGCGTCAAACCCGAAGCTGCTGATCATCGTTGAAGGCATCGAAAACCAGGGCGACGGGTCAGCGACCTGGTGGGGCGGTGGACTTTCCGACGTCGGCGCCAAGCCGGTAGTCCTTAACACGCCCAACCGCGTGGTGTACTCCCCGCACGACTATCCGGCATCCCTCTACGCGCAGAAGTGGTTCAGCGACGCGAACTACCCGAACAACCTGCCGGCCGTCTGGGACAAGAACTGGGGCTACATCCAGAAACAGGGCATCGCCCCGATTTTGCTCGGTGAATTCGGCTCTGCCCTGGCAACAGAATCGGACAAACAGTGGATGAGCTCGATCGTCTCCTACCTGGCCGCCAACAAGATGAGCTACGCCTACTGGTCCTTCAACCCGAACTCCGGGATCACCGGCGGCCTCGTCAAAACGGACTGGCGCACCCCGGAGACCGCTAAGCTCGCTGCCCTCGCGCCGATTCTGACCGGAACGCCGGTTATTAACTTCCCGTCACCGTCCCCGTCCCCGTCAGCGACGCCGAAGCCGACCGCGACGCCGACTGTGGCGCCGACACCGTCCCCGTCGGCGACGCCGAAGCCGACCGCGACGCCGTCAGCGACGCCGACCCCGACAGCATCCCCGTCCGGTGCCCCTGCCATCACCGCAACATGGAAGGCCACCAGCTCATGGAACGGCGGGTACGTTGCCAGCCTGGAAGCCACAGGCCTCCGGATAGCGCCCAGCTGGTCGGTGTCCTGGAAAGACCCCAATGTCACCAAGGTGGTCAACTCATGGGGCGTAAAATGCACCATCGTCCCCAAGGCGTCGGTTAGCTGCACGGGATCCGATTGGGCCGCTTCCATTCTGCCCGGTCTGAAGCGCACTGCAGGGGTTCAGCTGGACTCCTTAAAAGCCCCGGTCAACCCGGTGCTTACGCTTAAATAGCTGCGAGCGGGAGCGTCGCGGCGCTGCCGGACCCTCCCGCTGCCCCTTGCGGACCCACCCTTGCGGCCCGGAACGGGTGCGGCGGCCGGCCCGGGTCACTGCCCTGGTCCGGTATGCCGATATCCTGTTCGATAAGACGAGGAGAACCATGACCACCCTGAAGGAACGCCTGCATGCCGACGTCGTCGGCCACATGAAGGACCGCAACAAGGTTGCACTCACCACGGTGCGCAACGTCCTGGGTGAAATCGAAACACGCGAAAAGTCCGGTAAGACCCCTATCGTGTTGGACGATGCCCAGGTGACATCCCTGCTGCAGAAGGAAGCCGCCAAACGCCGCGACACGGCCCGTATTTACATCGAAGCGGGGGAGTCGGAGCGGGCCGCCGCCGAAATCGCAGAAGCCGAAATCATCGAGGCATACCTGCCGCAAGCCCTGAGCAAGGCCGAAGTGGAAGCAATTGTCGATGAGGTCGTCGCTTCCCTCACGGCTGACGGCAGTGAACTGACCATCCGCCAGCTGGGTGCCGTGATGAAGCCAGTGACGGCGAAGGTCGCCGGACGTTTCGACGGCAGGGCCGTCAGCGAGATTGTGCGCAGCCGCATCACGCAGTGAATAACAAGCGGATGACCGGGCGTGCGGTGAGCTCGCCCGGAGTGAGCCCCCAGCGGCCCCCTGTATCCTGAGAGGTGCCCCGCATGGCGGTCCCGCGGGCTTCCGCCGCAAACGTCAGTCTCCGATCCGCCCCTCGGACTCTGGGATTGGAACTCTTATTACTACCGCCGTTCCTGGCCGCCCGCCGGCACCTCTAACGCTGGCCCGCAAGCCCCCTCGGGCACCGGCACCGGATGATCCCGCCGTCGTGACGTGGGCCGAGGCCGGCCAGGGCAAGACCGCCCGCTGGCGCTCAGCGAACGGCAGGCTGGCGCCGTCGCGTATCGAGGTGGTCACCGATTCCCTGACAGCCGATGACGCGAACCGGATGGCGTCCCAGGGCATCGCGATGCTCTGGCACGGTGACTTCCACAATGCGCGTCAAATCCTCAACGCCCTGGACCGGCGGCTCGGGGCCGGGAAAAAGAAGGCCGCTGCCGCACCTGCCGATGAGTTCTACCGCCACAGGCAGTCCCGGTCGCACCGCGCACGCGTTCTCGGCTTGTTGCTGATTCCGCTTGATCCGGGCCCGGTGGTGCCGCTACGGCGCGCCCCGGACATCCGCGCGGCCGCCGAGGCGGCATACGGGACCATCAGCGAACCGTCGGTGGTGTCGCTCCATGAGCTGGTCGGGGCTATCGGAGCGCACGAGTGGCGGCGGAAGGGTGTCCACGTGGACGCCCTGCAGGGCCGCATCCATCCGCACTACGGCACGTTTTTCCCGACCCGCAGTGAGTACGTGGACCTGGTGGCCGCGGCCGCGCTGCCATCGCACACGCTGGCGTTCGACGTCGGCACCGGCACCGGGGTACTGGCAGCCGTCCTCGCCCGGCGCGGCGTCCAGCGTGTGCTGGCAACAGACAATGAACACCGCGCGGTTGCGTGTGCCCGCGAAAACTTCCGGAGTCTGGGGGTCGAGGACCGTGCCGAGGCGGTCCTGACCGATATGTTCCCGCCCGGGCGCGCACCACTGATCGTGTGCAATCCGCCCTGGATTCCGGCGACGCCGCATTCGTCCCTCGACAACGCCGTCTACGACCCCGGCAGCCGGATGTTGTTCCGTTTCCTGAACGAACTTCCCGACCACCTGGAACCAGGCGGCGAAGGCTGGCTCGTCCTGTCGGACCTGGCGGAACACCTGGGGCTGCGGTCCCGTAAGGAACTGATTGACGCCATCGAGGCGGCCGGCCTGAAAGTACTGGAACGGCTCGACACCAGGCCAACCCACCCCAAGGCATCAGACCGCAACGATCCGCTGTTCGCCGCCCGCGCAGCCGAGGTCACCTCCCTGTGGCGGCTCGCAATCCGTTAGTGCTGCGCCGCGCCAGACGCACAATTGCTGTTCCGAACCCATCACCAAGAAAGAAAACAACCCATGAGCCTGATCCGGCTGCAAGATGTCAGTGTGCGCTTCGAGAACACCCAGATCTTTCGCGAGGTGTTCTTCCGCCTTGAAGCCGGGGACCGGGTGGGCCTGATCGGGAAAAACGGCTCCGGCAAGACCACCATCCTCAAGCTCATCCTCGACCAGGTCACACCTGACACGGGCACCGTCGCCCTGGAGCTGGATACCAAAGTGGGCTACTTCTCCCAGTTCTCGGAACTCAACGGTGAAGCGACCATCCTGGAAGTACTCGATGCGCTGTTTTCCGACATCAAGACGGTCGAGGCGGAACTGGCCGCCATCGATTCCGCCATCGCCGATGGTCCCGCCGAGAGCGAACTGGACCGGCTGATCAGCAGGCAGGCTGAGCTCTTCGAGGACATGGAACGGCTCAACGGCTGGGACTACCCGCGGCGCATCGATACCGTTCTGACCACCTTGGGCTTTGACGAGGCCCACCGCCGCTGCGCGATCGACGAACTCTCCGGAGGCTGGCGCAACCGTGCGGCGCTGGCCAAGATCCTGCTCGAAGGCCCCGACGTGCTCCTGCTCGATGAGCCCACCAACTTCCTGGACGTCGCCGGTGTCGAGTGGCTCGAAAGCTGGTTCCGGGACTTCAAGGGCGCCGCAATCATCGTCTCGCACGACCGGAAATTCCTGGACGCCGTGGTCACGCGGATCATCGAGGTTGAGAACTTCCACCTGCACGAATACCCGGGGAACTTCGGCGAATACGTGGTGCAAAAACAGTTCCGACTCAAAACCCTCGAGCAGCAGTTTGTGCACGAATCTGAACTGCTGGCCTTTGAAGCCGAGGGGATTGCCGACCGGCGTGAAGCCGCCAAAGCGGCCGGCCGCGGGCTGGGGAACCAGTTGGCCAAGATTAAGAAGTCCCGCACACCGCGTCCCGTCGACCAGATCGTCACGGAGATCTACGGCGGCCTGCACGTCAAGGACGTCCTCTGCCGGGTGGAGGGGCTGGGCAAGGCCTATGGGGACAAGCTGCTGTTCGAGAATTTGAGCTTCGAGATCCGGCGGGGGAACCGGATTGTGATCCTTGGCTCCAACGGCACTGGCAAGTCCACGCTGCTGAAGGTGCTGACCGGCGAAGAGCAAGCCGATTCCGGTGCGGTGGCCTGGGCCAAGGGGCCGGGTTTTGTCTCCTACAACCAGATGCTTGAGGACCTCGACGACGCCGATACGGTGTCGCACGCGGTCAATGCGCTGCCTGACAGCCTGGCCTTTAGCGCCACGAAGAAGTCCGTTAACCGGTTCCTGGCGATGTTCCAGTTCTCCGAGGCCGACCTCAAGCAGAAGATCGGGAACCTGTCCGGCGGGCAGAAGGCGCGCGTCGCCATGGCGCAGTGCCTCCTCTCCGGCGCCTCGGTCCTGCTGCTGGATGAGCCGACCAACCATCTGGACATGTCCAGCACCCAGGTCATGGAACGTGCGCTGATGCACTTTCCCGGTGCCGTGGTGGTGGTCAGCCACGACCGTTTCTTCAGCGAGAAAATCGCCAACCGCCACGTGGTGTTCGGCGCCGACGGCGCAGCCCCCGGTGAAATCGATGTCCGTGTCGCCTAGGTGTTCGTCCACCGGGGCATCCACCTTGCCGGCGGTTTAAACGCCCCGGGACTGCGCTGGTGGCCCTGAAGCGGGATAATCGAACCATGGCTACGCAAGATCCGGACCGGGACCCGTGGGATGAGTTCGACAAGCTCACTCCGGCGCAGCCCGACCGGGTGCGCGGCTACCCCGGCGGTGAACCCGTCGGGTTCGGTTTCCGCACGGGCGTGCGCAGTGCGAAAGTGGCCGTCGGCTTCGCCGTTTATGCCTTGACGCTCGGCACCATCCTGGTGGTGGTTGGCGCCGTCGCCTTCAGCAGCCAAGGCCAGTGGCTCCTGCTCGGGCTGATGGTGCTCATCGAGGCCGTGTTCATCCTGGCATTCAGCCGGCTGCTCGCACAGGCACGGCGACGCCGCTGACGGCGACTCCGGCGACGCCGCTGACGGCGACTCCGGAGGGGCCGCTATTTCCGGTGCCGGGCTGTTACGGCGAGGTAGGCGCCCAGCGCGCCGACGCCGCCGATACCGGCGGCGAAGAGTGTTTTCGGCCAGTTCCGCCAGCGGTCCGGCTGGACTGACACCAGCTCCCCGACGGCGTTGATCAGGGCTGCGGTGATAAGCCCGGCGACAATCCGGTTCCCGGTCTTCTCCGCCTTGTCCATGAGCCGGTCCAGTTCATCGGCGCGGAAATGAATGTCGATGCCACCGCGCTCGAGGACCTCGACCATTCGGCGCAGGATTTCCGGCGCATCTGCCCCGAAGCGCAGGGCCTCCCGGCCGAGCTTCGCCAGTCGCTCCGTGAGGGCTTCCGGTGACAGCGAGCCGAGGATAATCTTCTGCGTGTAAGGGCCCAGCTGGGTGGTCAGCTCGAATCGGGGGTCCAGCTGTTTGCCCAGCCCGTCCGCCATGACCAGCATCTTCAGCAGCAGGGCCATCTCCCGCGGCAACCGCAGCCGGTATTTGCGCAACAGGCCCGCCAGCTCCGAAAGGACTGCCACGATCGCAATCTCGGCCAGCGGCCGGCCGGCGTAACGGTCCACAAGCCGGCCCAGGTCCGCTTGCAGTTCGGCCAAGCCATCGTTTGCCTGAGCCGCACACAGGCGGACCAGGGCCGTGGTCAGCCGGGCGGCGTCCTGTTCCACGACGGCCAGGAGCATCCGGACCAGGTGTTCGCGGGTGCCGTCGCTGATTCGGCCTACCATGCCGAAGTCAATGATGCCCAGGCGCCCGTCCGGTTCCACAAAGAAGTTCCCGGGATGCGGGTCGGCGTGGAAGAAGCCGTCCTCGAAAACCATCTTCAGCAAGATGCTGCACGCCTCGTGGGCGAGCATGCCGGTGTTGATTCCCGCAGCCTGCAACGCGGCGGCGTCGTTGACTTTGATGCCGCGGATACGCTCCAGCGTGAGGATCCGGGATGTGGTCGTGTCCCAGAAGACCTTGGGAATATGGACCCGGTTGTCGGCGGCGAAATTTGCGGCGAAGTGCTCCGCGTTCCTGGCTTCCTGCAGGTAGTCCAGTTCTGCGCGCAGGGTCTGGGAGAACTCGTCGACGAGGGCAGCCAGATGGAGTCCGGCTGCCCTCGTGGACGCCCGCTCGGCCCGTTTGGCGAGCTCGGCCACGAGCTCCAGATCCTCATTGATCTGGTCCACAACGCCGGGCCGGCGGACCTTGACCACAACGTCGAGATTCCGGCCGCCACCGGCAGTGTCACCCGGGACAGTTTTCGCAAGGTCTGCCGGGTCCGGCGCGATCCGGGCGCAGTGGACCTGGCCGATGGAACCGGTGGCGAGCGGATTGTCCTCCAGCGATTCGAGCAGCCAGTCCGCCGCGCTGCCGAGTTCCTCGGCGATCACCGCACGGACCTGCCCAGCAGCAACGGGCGGGGATGCGTCCTGGAGTTTGGCCAGTTCGGTGGCGTACTCCGGAGGCAGTAGGTCCGTTCGCGTTGAGATGATCTGGCCGAACTTGATGTACACGGCCCCGAGGTCTTCCAAGGCGAGCCGGACGCGCACCGGCAGGCTCGCTTCCCGGGGTGGCCGATGGTGATCCTGTCCCGCGTTCCCGCCGGCGGGCCGGAACCTGTCCAGCCCGAAGTGTGCCAGCGCGAAGCCCAGCCCGTGCTTGGTCAGGATCTCCACGATGTCCCGGAACCGGTCCCGCCGCGCGCTCATGACGCCAGACTACACGCGGACCTGCCGGGCGGGGTCGGCTACAGCCAGTCCTTCCGTTTGAAGATCGTGTACATCAGCGCTGCGGTTCCGGCCATCAGCCCGATGGCCATTGGGTAGCCGTAGGCCCACTGCAGTTCGGGCATCCGGACGAAGTTCATCCCGTAGACGCCCGCGACAAATGACGGGGCGAAGAAAATTGCCGCCCACGACGAAATTTTCTTTACCTGCTCGTTCTGCTCGGCGCTGGCCTCGTTTTGCCGGTTGGCGGTCAGCGTGCCATCGAGGGTGAGTGCGTTCTGCAGCAGGTCGCGAAAGGAATCAGCGCGGGAAATCAGCCGCTCCACGTGGTCTTCGACGTCGCGGAGCTTGTGTTGGAGATCGATGTCCACGCCGTATTTTTCGAATCCCCGCCGCAGCAGCTGCATCATCGCCGGCAGCGGGTGGATGGCCCGCTGGAACTGGATGACTTCCCGGGCCAGTTCGTAGATCCGCCGTGAAACAGTGGAATCGCCGCTGAACAGCTGGTCTTCGATCTCGTCGATATCATTTTCCAGTCCCGCCACGACGGGAACGTAATCGTCCACTACCTGGTCCATCAGGGCGTAGAGGACAGCCTCCGGGCCGTGGCTGAGGAGCTCTGGACGCTGTTCCAACTGTCGCCGCACCTGCGCCACCCCGCCGCTCTCGGCGTGCCGGATGGTGACCACAAAGTTCCTGCCAGTGAATACGTGGAGTTCGCCGAACTCCACTGTTTCAGTCTCGTCCAGATACCGTGCGGGCCGCAGCACAGTGAAGAGGTTGTCATCGTAACGTTCCAGTTTGGGTCGCTGATGGGCGGAAATTGCATCCTCTACGGCGAGCGGATGCAGTCCAAACTCCGCGGCGACAGCGGCCATTTCGTCTTCGGTCGGCCGGTAGAGGCCAACCCACGCCATGCCGCCCTGCCGGTTCAGGATGTCAAAGGTCTGTTCGAGGCTCTGCGGCTCGACGCTGCGGACGCCGTCAACGTAGACGGCGTTATCGATGATAGTCACGGGACCATTATCCCGGCTTCTGCGCCCGCGGGGCTGCTGGAGCCGCCGCGCCGCCCAAGGCCAGCCGGCTAATCAGCGGCTCGGTCCGGTAGGGGATATGGGTATGCAGGGCCAGGACTGTCTCGGTCCGGATGACGCCTTTGACCCGAAGGATGGAGCGAAGGGCAACCTGGAGGTTGTGGGTGTCGGTGGCCACAACGCGGCACCAGACATCGCCGCGTCCGGAGATCTCGTGCACTTCCAGGACCTGTGCAATCAGGCGCAGTGCGCCCACCACACCGTCGAGTTCCCGGTGGTTCACCTCAATGGTGACGAATGCGACGACGTCGTAGCCCACCGCCTCCAGGTCGATTTCGCGGCCGCCGTCGTGCAGCAAACCGGAACGCTGCATGCGCCTTACCCGGGACTGGGCGGTGTTGCGCGCGATGCCCAACGTTTCACTGAGCTCGCCAATCTGTACCCGCGGATCCCGGATCAGCGCCAGCAGGATTTTCAGGTCGGTGGGGTCCAGGCTGTTCAAATCATCACTCCGGTTCATTTTGACGGTAGCAGCTTGACTGTTTTGATCAATTTTGGCATGAAAATAGGCTGACTCGATCAGCAATGCCCCATTCTTGATGTATCAAATCATCACGGGCTGGCCGTTCCCCCATCACAGGGAATACGCGGTCCGGTTTTACGCAAGGGCATGGATATGACGGTCTTCAGCGAGCTTCGCATGCGCCCCGCCACGGCAGAACGCTGGGGCTGGGACGCCTCCACTACGGCCCGGCTGGTGATGGCCGGCGCCGTGATCTTCACGCTGCTTGTCGGCGCGAATCTAGCGACCCCGATCTACCCGCTGCTGCAGGCCAAGCTTGGCATCACCGCCCTGGATATCACTGTGGCGTTTTCCGCCTATGTACTGGCGCTGGTGGCCACCCTGATCCTGGCAGGCCACTGGTCCGACCACATCGGCCGGCGGGCAGCGCTGATGCTTTCGGTGCTGGTGGGCCTTGCGGGAGGTTCGGTGTTTGCAACGGCGGACAGCATGTTCGCGCTGTGTGCCGGCCGGGCGCTGCAGGGCATTGCTGTGGCGCTCGCCACCGGCGCCAGTTCGGCGGCGCTGCGCGAGCTGCTGCCCAGCCGTCCCGAGTGGGCGTCGAGGTTCACCTTGCTGGCGTCGGCGGGCGGCGTGGCGGCCGGTCCCGCCATCGGGGGAGCGCTTTCGATGCTGCCGGGGCCCACCTCGACTCCGTACTACCTGCATTCGCTGCTACTTGCAGGGCTGCTGGTCCCGCTGTACCTGCTGAAGGCCCGTCCGGCCATCACCTCGATCGCGGGTCCGCAGCCGTTGCGGGTGCTGGCGCCGCGCCGGCCATCGGTCTCCAGCGAGGCGCGCGGGGCATTTTGGCTGGCGTCCTCGGTGGGCTTTCTCAGTTTCACCGTCTTCGGCTTCTGTCTCTCCTTGGCGCCTGGCTATTTCGCCCAGATTGTGCACGCCGATTCGCGGCCGCTGATCGGGCTGCTGGCGGGACTGACGCTCGGGTCCTCCGCGCTCAGCCAACTCCTCGCCGTCCGGGGCCGTTTTGTGGTGCCTGCCGGGCTGGGCGTGCTGGCCGTGTCGGTGCTGCTGATCGCCGCGGCTGCCGCGTGGAGCAGCCCGTGGCTGCTGATCACCGCAAGCGTGGCCGCCGGAATCGGACAGGGAGTCTCCTTCCGGACAGTATTCAATGATGTTGCCGGAAGGGTCGAGGCGTCCCGCCACGCACAGATCATCAGCACCGTCTACGTCATTACCTACCTGGGCAGCGCGTTTCCCGTCATCGGGCTTGGGCTGGCAGCCGGGGTCGTTGGCCTGCAGACTGCGGTCACGGGCTTCGTTGTGCTCTGCGCCATCGCAGCGGGTGTCCTTGCTCTGATCACGCTGCGCGGGGCGTTGCGCCGGGCCTGACGTGATCGCCGGGCCTGACCTGAGAGCCGCACCGGACGGCGGCGGACGGTAGTCCTAATCCGGCAGCGGGCCCAGGTTTCCCTGGATGTGGTCGAACACGAGGGTGGTTTCGGTGTGGCCCACGACCGGGTCGGTGGCCAGGTTGTCCAGCACCCAGTCCCGCAGATCTTCAGTGGTGGCGACTGCGATATGCAGCAGGTAATCGACCGAACCCGAGGTGTGGAACGTGGACAGGACTGCAGGGAGCTTCGGGACCCGGGCGGTAAAGCGGTCGATCTGCTCGCGGTCGTGGGCCCGGAGCCTGACGGCAATGAGGGCCTGCACGGAACGGCCGATCGCGGACAGGCTCAGCTTCGCCTCGAAGCCTTCGATGATGCCGCGTTCGGTTAGCGCCCTGGTGCGCATCAGGGCCGTGGACGGAGCGATGCCGACCAGTTCGGCGAGCTGCTTGTTGGAGATCCTGGCGTCGGCCACGAGGGCCGCGAGCAAGCGCTCGTCGATGGCGTCCAACGGCTCGCCGGAGCTGGCTCCGGGCCGAAGATTCTTCGCACTGCTGCCCACGGGTCCTCCTTGGTGTGTTGTCAGTTCATCATAAGCGGCTGATTCCGGCACTTCCATTCGTCGACCCTACAAAACTCCGAATTATTGCCGGATACTTCTGGTATTCAATGGTGAATATTCATAAGGAGCAACGGTGCTTTCTCAAGACTCGCTGGCAGTCCACGCCGGCCGGAACGGCCTCACGGAACTGGGCGTTCACGCTGTGCCGATCGATCTTTCCACCACCGCGCCGCTTCCGTCCGTGCACGACGGGGGCCTCGCCTATGAACACATGGCCACCGGCGGCGCTCATTTGGAAGGGCAGAGCACCGTCTACCAGCGGCTCTGGAATCCGACCGTTGCGCGGTTCGAAGAAGGCGTCGCCGTCCTCGAAAAGACACCGGAGGCGGTCGCATTTGCCACCGGTATGGCCGCGCTTAGTGCTGTATTGCTAGCGGTCGTCGCGACCGAAAAGAAGCATGTGGTCGCGGTGCGGCCGCTGTACGGCGGGAGCGACTATCTGCTGGCATCGGGGGTGCTTGGCAATGACGTTACATTCGCCACCCCGGACGGTGTGCACGCCGCGCTCCGGCCCGATACCGGACTGGTGATCCTTGAGACGCCGGCTAACCCGAGCCTGGAACTCGTCGATATTGCCCGGGTGGCCGCAGCGGCGGACGGCGTCCCGCTTCTGGTTGACAACACTTTCGCGAGCCCCATCCTTCAGCAGCCCTTCGACCTTGGTGCCGATATGGTCCTGCACAGCGCCACCAAGTTCCTCGGCGGACATGGCGATGCGATGGGCGGTGTGGTGGCTGCCGCTCCCGAATGGAGCACGCGGCTGCGCCAGATCCGGGCCGTCACCGGCGGCATTCTCACACCGTGGCCGGCCTACCTGCTCCACCGCGGCCTCGCCACGCTCCCGGTCCGGGTGCGCGCTCAGCAAGCCAGTGCGCAGAAGGTTGCGGTCGCCCTGGCCGGGCACGGGCTCGTTCGGCGTGTCTTCTACCCTGGGCTGCCCGAGTGCGATCCGCAGGGGCTGATCGGCAGCCAGATGGCGGGTCCGGGCTCGCTGATCGCGTTCGAGGTGGGCAGCGCTGAGCAGGCCGAACGGATTCCCGGTGCGGTCGGCATGATTACGCATGCGGTTTCGCTCGGCGGCATCGACACCCTGATCCAGCATCCGGCTGGGCTGACGCACCGGCCGGTTGCAGCCGAGGCTAAACCGAATGCCAGCCTGCTGCGGGTCTCGATTGGCCTGGAAGACCCGGCCGACGTTGTGGCTGACCTCGTGCAGGCCATCGAAGCTACCCGCTAGCCGGAGCCGGAGCAGCGGCCGGGGCCGCCTGCCGGGCGGGGTGCACGACGGCGGTGATCACAGCCGTCGTGCCGGCCAGCCCGATCACGGCCAGGGCCAGGGCCGCCCAGCCAAGTGACTGGAAGACCAGTCCGCCGGCCCAGCCGATGACGCTGGATCCGAGGTAGTAGGCGAGGTTGTAGAGCGAGGCTGCCTGGGCCCTGCCGGTCCTGGCAATTACCCCGGTCCAGCCAGCGCCGACGCTGTGCGCCGCGAAAAAGCCGGCTGTGAACAGCAGCAGGCCCACCAGGATGGGCGCCAGCAATTGAAGCAGTGTCAGGGCCAGGCCGGCCACCATCAGCATCGTTCCTGCGATCAGCACAGTGCGCCGCCCGAACCGCGCAGTGAGTCCGCCGGCCCAGCGGGAGGAGACAGTGCCGGCAAGGTAGGCCAGGAAGATCAGGCTGACAATAGTGGCCGGCAGGCCAAAGGGTTCCCCGGAAAGCCGGAAGCCAAGGTAGTTGTAGACGGCCACGAATCCGCCCATCAGCAGGAATGCCTGGATGTAGAGGGCCATCAGGCGCGGGTTCCGGGCGTGTCCGGCCAGAGTGCGGAGCGCGCCGCGAAAGCCGCCGGCCGTTGCCGCCGTGAAGCCCCTGGCCCGGGGCACCAGGAGCAGGAACATGGCGGCCGCCGCGGCCGCGAGGAGCGATACGGCCAGGGCAGCGGCCCGCCAACCCCAGAGTTCGCCGACAAAGCCGGCAACCAGCCGGCCGGCCAGCCCGCCCAGGGTGGTGCCGGCGACATATGTTCCGGCCGCCAGCGCCGCGTGGGCCTTGTTGACCTCCTCATGCAGGTATGCAATGGCGATGGCGGGGATGCCGCCCAGGGCCATTCCTTCGAGCATCCGCAGGCCCAGCAAGATCGGGAGGCTGGCGGCGAGCGGGACCATCAGGCCCAGGACCGTCGCCGCCGAGATGCCCCACATCATGGCACGGACGCGGCCGATGCGGTCGGCCAGGAACGACCAAGGAAGTACCGTCACGGCAAGCCCCGCAGTGGCTACGGAGATCGTCAGTGCCGCCTCGGCTGCCGTGACCTGCAACTCCGTTGCCATCATCGGCAGGACCGCCTGGGTGGAGTACAACTGCGCGAAGGTGGCGACGCCGGCAAAGGCCAGTCCGGCAAGAATCTTCGTGTAGGCCGCGGATCCCCTGGCGTGCCCTGGCCAGGCCGGCCCCGCCACGCCGATGACGCCCGGTGTTGCCGCGGAGCCTGCGGTGGGGAGTTGGCGGCGCAGGCGTCGGGGCATGATCTCAGGATAGGCTCCCCAAAGGCATGTCTCCAATGCATGTTTCCCATAGAATCAATAGCAAATATGGAACGATGGAAAGATTGGTCGACGGGCGTGGAGCACAAACAGATGGCCCAGCTGCTGCCGCTGCTTCCTTTGCTGGCCGAGCTCGGACGGACCCAGCACATTACTGCGACGGCAGAAGTGCTGGGACTGCCACAATCGACAGTCAGCCGGGGAATCGCGAGGGCCAGCAGCATCATCGGAACCGAACTGCTGATCCGTGACGGCCGCGGCGTGCGGCTGACCTCCGCGGCCAGGGCGCTCCTTCCGCATATCGAGGCTGCGCTGGGCGAGTTCCAGTCCGGCCTGGACCTGGTCCGGCATGAGTCGGAGGTGGCACGGGGCCGGATCGCGGTGTCCTTCCAGCACACCTTCGGGGAGGCAATGCTGCCGCTGTTGATCAGCGCCTTCCGCGTCCGGCATCCCCAGCCGGCCTTCGACCTCAGCCAGGGGGCACGGGCCGGTTGCCTGGCGGAGTTGGCTGCCGGTGCGGCAGACCTGGCGCTGACCGCCCCTGTCGCGGTTCCCGGCCGGCTGATCTCCTCCGCTGCCCTGTACCGGGAACCGTTGCGGCTCGTTGTGCACCACAGGCACCCGCTCGCGGGACGCCGTCGGGCCGCTCTGGCGGAGATCCGGGGCGAACCCTTCGTGGCGATGGGTCCCGGCTATGGCATGCGCTCGCTGACAGACGCGTTGTTCCGGGAAGCTGGTTTCCGGCCCCGCATCGCGTTCGAGAGCCAGGACACCCACACCGCCAGGGGACTCGTCTCGGCAGGGCTCGGCGTCAGCATCCTCCCGCCCGGCGGCCCTGCCCCTGCCCCCGGCGGCCCTGCCCCTGCCCCCGGCGGCCCTGCCCCTGCCCCCGAGGGCGCCGCGCAGCCCGGCGACCTTGGCTGGGTGGAGCTCGCACTGGATTCAGGCCTCGCCTTTCGGGAGATTGGCCTGGCCTGGCGGGAACGGCGCGGGGGAGCAGGCCCCGAGCCGTACCCGGTGCGCCTGTTCCGGGAGCTGGTGCTCAGTGAAGGCCCTGCACTCCTGGCAGGCTTCGTCCGCGAGCGCTCCGGCGCCTGAAACCGCCGTCATCCGCTAGCGGGTTCGATCCGGGCTCGCCGCATCGAAACCGCGAGTACGTCCGAAAGCCGCGAGCCGGCGGTATCCCTTCCGGCCGTCAGCCCAGCAGCTCCGCCACTACCTCCGCAACGGATCCGGCCCGGGCCCGTTGCCAGCCCGTCCCGGCCCAGAGGTTGACCCGCTCTCCGTCCCCTGCGGCGGCAGCAGCGGCGCGCAGCGGGGCGGTCAGGTGGTGCACAGCCGGGTAAGCGTCCGGGGCATCGGGATGGTCCCGGACAAAGTCGTTAACCAAGGCCCGGGCCGGCCGTCCGGTGAAGGCCCGGGTCAGCGCCGTCCGGGTGAAGTGCGGACTGGCGAGGGCATCCTTATGCAGCTGCCGGGCGCCGCTTTCGGCCGTGCGGAGGAACGCGGTGCCCAGCTGCGCCGCCTGGG
Organism: Arthrobacter sp. AL05; assembly: GCF_029960715.1. Taxonomy (NCBI): domain Bacteria; kingdom Bacillati; phylum Actinomycetota; class Actinomycetes; order Micrococcales; family Micrococcaceae; genus Arthrobacter; species Arthrobacter sp. AL05. The sequence continues at coordinate 167,560 of NZ_JASBRC010000004.1, read as the reverse complement.
CCCCCGCGGCCAGAACCTCCTCGACTCCCGCCCGGTCCATCACTCCGCCGGCAGCCACCAGCGGGATCCCGACGGCGGCCCGCACCGCTGTGACAAGTTCCGCCGTCGAGCCTGGCCCGCCGCCGCCGCCGCCGCGGTTGTGGCCGCGCCCCGTGGCGCCCGGCTGAAAGGCCGCACTGTGGCCGCCGGCGCTGCCGTGCTGCACCACCAGTGCGTCCACGCCCTGTCCTGCGGCCTCCAGCGCCTCGGAAACCGTCGTGACGGTCGCAAGCACAGCGGAGCCGGCCCGATGCAGCGCGCGCACCACGTCGGTGCCCGGCAGGCCGAACACAAAGCTGACCAGTTCCACCGGATCTGCCATCAATAACTCGACTTTGCCCGGCCACTGGTCGTTGTCATCAAGCCGCAGCGGCGGGATATCAATGCCGTACCGGAGGGCATCCGCGCGCAGGCTGCCGCGATAGTCCTCAAGCTGCGCGCGTAACGCTGCGGACGGTGGCAGCTGGGCGGGGTCCGGCACAAAGACATTGATCCCGAACCGGCCCCCGAGGGCGCGCGAGCTGCGGATCTCCGCCTGCATGGCCTCCACGGTTTTGTAGCCTGCGGCCAGGAAACCCAAGCCGCCGGCATCGTGCACCGCTTTCACAAAGTCCGGAGTTGATGCTCCGCCGGCCATCGGGGCGGCGATGATGCGCGAGTCGAAGATGTGGTGCGACATTGCTCACTCCTGTCGGTGATTCAGTAGTCTGGTCCGGTGACTCATTCTGACATCCCGCCGGCGGCGGACCCTGTTCTCCCGACCGCGCCCGCCACGGGTGCCGTGATCGGCCTTGATATCGGCGGGACCAAGACGCGCGGCGTGCGCTTTGAGGCCGGCAAGGCAGTGGCCGACGAATCCGTAGGCAGCTCCAACGTCCAAAATGTCAGCCGCGAAGAGGCTGCCCTGAACCTCGTGGAGCTCTTCGCCAGGATCGGCGGCGGCAAGGTTTCCCAGGTCTATGCGGGCGCCGGTGGCATCGATACCGATGACGACGCCGCGGCGCTCGCCGCCCTGATCGCCCCTAACGTGCCGGGTGCCCGCATCACAGTGGTCCACGATTCGCGGCTCCTGCTGGCGGCCGGCGGCGCCACCACCGGCGTCGCTGTTATTGGCGGAACGGGCTCGGCTGCTTGGGGCCGGAACAGTGGCGGCGAGGAAGCCCGGGCCGGCGGCTGGGGCTACCTGCTCGGAGACGAGGGCAGCGGCTACTGGCTGGGCCGTGAGGCGGTACGCCACAGCCTTCGCCGGATGAATCAGGGGCTGGAACCGGACCAGCTCACCACGGCGCTGCTGGCATCCTGCGGTGCGGATGAACCCAACAAACTGATCGCGCTGTTCCATTCTGCGGACACGGGGCGCCGGTATTGGGCCGAGCGGGCCCGGCTGGTGGTCGATGCCGCCCTCGCCGGCCACGCCGCCAGCCAGGAGCTGGTGGACCAGGCCGGACGGGATCTCGCTTCCCTCGCGGTGCAGACGGTCCGGCAGTTGGGCAGCCAGGGCCCGGTAATCCTGGGCGGCGGACTGGGTATGAACGTGCAGCTCCTGCAGGAATCCTTCCGGGCCGCGCTGGCCGATGCGGGCATCACCGACGTCCGCGTCCTGGCGCAGGACCCCGTCTTTGGAGTGCTGCGGCTGGTAGCCGAGCAGCGCCGAGGCTGATCCGGCCGGCTACTACGCTGGAGCAATGAGCCTGAACTTCGACACCCGCCCCGCCGCGTACGCGGTCATCATCCGCGACGGCGCCATCCTCCTGGCGTATTGGAAGCAAGGTGGCAAGGAAGGCTGGACCCTGCCGGGGGGCGGCCTTGACCTGGCCGAGCACCCTGTCGACGGCTGCCGCCGTGAGGTTTACGAGGAGACGGGGTACCACGCCGAAGTCGGTGCCATGCTGGGGATTGATGTTGGCCATTGGCCGGCTGAGATCCGGATCGACGGCGGTGAACGGGACTTCCAATCGCTCCGGCTCGTCTACGAGGCGACGGTCACCGGCGGGCACTTACGGCACGAGGTGGACGGCAGCACCACACACGCGGCCTGGATTCCGTTGGCCGAGGTCGAAGGGCTGAACAAGGTCTCGCTCGTCGACGCGGCGCTCCGGCTCCGCCGCGAGCGGCCAGTCAACGGAAAAGTCTCCTGACGGCGTCCTAGCCAGGGCGGGGGAGCCCGGTTAGGCTGGGACCGTCGGCAAAATATGCGGCGGCATTCTGGAAGTGACGCGGGAGGTGGAGATGATGACTGCAACCGAACTGTGCGCACTGCGCGCCACCACCAGCCAGCCCCATATTTTTTCCCCGGTCAGCAGCAACCGCCAGCCCTAACTCGGCGAGGTTCAAACGAACCCCCAGCGCGGCACGCGCACCGGGGCCCACCTAAGGGTTCCTCGTTGAGATCTTCTTCTGCACGTCCAGGCGCCATGGGCGCCAGCCCGGCCAAAACCAAGCAACTGCTTGTGGGCCCCGCGGCCTACGGCTTCACTGCCGGCATCGCCGATCGGTACGCGGCCCACCCTGTGCCCGGCGGCACCGGCACGGGGCGGATCATCAGGGTGGACCGAAACCTGGTCCTCATCGCCACCTGCGATACGACCCTCCACTTGCCCTACCCCGGCAACGGCGCACTGCCCGTCACCGGGGACTGGGCCTGGCTGGGATCCAACGCGGCTGGAGAGGCTGCCATCACCGGGATTCTCCCGCGGCACTCGGAACTGAGCCGCAAACGCGCCTTTGAAGGCTCGTCCGAGGCACAGGTCCTCGCCGCCAACATGGATGTCGTCGGCATTGTGGTGCCCGTGGACCGGCCGCTTAGCCATAACCGGCTGGAACGGACCCTCGTCGCCGCGTGGGACTCGGGTGCCACACCGATGGTCATCATCACCAAAGCGGACCTTGCCGACATCGCGGACGACGTCGTTGGCACCGTAATTCGCCAGGCCGCCGGCGTCGCGGTAATCACCACCTCCGCGGAACAGCGTGACGGCCTCGACGAACTGCTGGGCCACCTCCCGCCCGGCGGCACCCTTGTGCTGCTGGGCCCTTCGGGGGCCGGTAAGTCGACTCTTATCAACGCCCTCGCCGGCGTCCGGGTCCAGGATACGGGAGCAGTCCGCGCCGGTGACGGCAAAGGAAAGCACACCACCACCTCCCGCGAACTGGTGCCTCTGCCCGGCGGTGCGGTGCTGATGGACACTCCGGGGGTTCGAGGCTTCGGGCTCTTCGATGCCGACGGCGGGATGGCGCAAATGTTCGGCGATCTCGAGGAGCTCTTCGCACGGTGCCGGTTTTCCGATTGCGCCCACGGCAGCGAACCCGGCTGTGCCGTGCAGGGCGCACTCGGTGACGGATCCCTCGATGACCGCCGCTGGGAGAGCTACCTGAAACTGCAGCGTGAACTCAAAGCCCTGTCCCGGCGGCATGATGCTGCCGCCGACCGCGCTTTTGCGCGGGGGCGGCAGCAACAGATCGCCGACGCCGGTAAAAGCCAGCGGGCGGCGGCGCGGGACAGCCACGAGGCTGCGGAAAACCAAGGTGTAAGACGCGGCAGGAGAGGCCGGAGCGGGCAGCCAGGGGCCGGCCGGCGGCACCGGTGACACTGCGCAGGGTGCCGCGGGATGTGCCGTAGCGCAAGGGTGGGTGCCGCGGCGGAAGTTTTTTCCTGCGGCACCCATCCAAAACCGGCCGCCCTACGAATCATTAAGTCAGCAACAGCGCCCTTGACGATTTCACTGCTTTTTCCTGACTTTGTCAGTAGCGCTGGCTACGCTGGGTCCTACTGCTTTACAGTCAAAAATCAGCATGCCTAAGATCAGCAAGCTGGACCGTCCGATATTGCCGCCAACAGTTAGGTAAGCCCGGAAATGGCTGAAGCCATGATCGAGTTCCAGAACGTCACCAAGCAGTACCAGGGCGGCGCGCCGGCCGTCGATGACCTGACCATGTCCATCGACAAGGCAGCCATTACGGTCTTTGTCGGGCCGTCGGGGTGCGGCAAGACCACCTCGCTGCGGATGATCAATCGGATGGTCGAGCCGACGTCGGGATCCATCACAGTGGGTGGCGAGGACGTTACGACAGGGCCGGCGGCGAAGCTGCGCCGCTCCATGGGCTACGTGATGCAGTCTTCCGGGCTGATGCCGCACCGCTCGGTACTGGACAATATCGCCACGGTTCCCCGGCTCAACGGCGTGTCCAAGGCCGAGGCGCTCAAACGCGCACACGAACTTCTCGACGTCGTCGGGCTGGCGTCCGCGCTGGGCAAACGGTATCCCTCTCAGCTGTCCGGCGGCCAGCAGCAGCGTGTGGGAGTGGCGCGTGCGCTTGCCGCGGACCCGCCCGTGCTGCTGATGGATGAGCCTTTCAGCGCCGTGGACCCGGTGGTCCGCGACGAATTGCAGCAGGAACTCCTGCGGCTACAGCGCGACCTGGCCAAGACCATCGTGTTCGTCACGCACGACATTGACGAGGCCACGGTGCTGGGGGACAAGGTGGCTGTCTTTGGCCTGGGTGGCAAACTGGCGCAGTACGCAACTCCGGAAGAGATCCTGCGTGCCCCCGCCAACGACTTTGTGGCCTCGTTTGTGGGCCGGGACCGCGGCTTCCGCCACCTCGCTTTCAGCCCGTCCGACGGCGTCACAGTGCACCCTGCCAGGACCGTTACTGCCGATGAACTCAAACTCGCCGGCAACGACGCCGCCGGTTGGCAACTGCTGGTCGGTCACGACCTGCGTCCGCTGGGCTGGTCGGGCCCGGGCATGGGGTCCGAATCGGTTCCCGGCGGGTCTCTCTTCCGCAAGGGCGACACGCTCCGCCGCGCGCTCGACGCGGCCCTGTCCTCGCCCTCCGGTCTCGGCGTCGTCGTGGACGAGGACGGCCGGGTGGCCGGCGTTATCACCGCTGAAGAAGTCCTCGCCGTGATCGAATCGGACCGGCACGTCCGGCACGGCGCGCTCTGATGGAATGGTTCCTGGCAAACAGCGCTCAGGTCTACAGGCTCGCCGGGCAACACCTCGTCCTGGCCATCTTGCCGATGGTTTTCGGAGTGCTGATTGCAGTGCCGGTGGCACAATTTGCGCGGCAGAACCGCGGACTGCGGTCCGTGCTGGTGACGGCGTCCTCACTGCTGTACACCATCCCGTCCCTGGCGCTTTTTATCATCCTGCCGACCGTGCTGGGGACGCGGATCCTGGACCCGGTCAACGTGGTTGTTGCCCTGACCCTCTATGCCGTCGCCCTGCTGGTACGTGCCACCCTGGATGCTTTTGACTCCGTCGACGAGGACCTCCGGCAGGCGGCGGTCGCCATGGGCTTCAAGCCCTTTGCCCGCTTCCTGCAGATCGATCTGCCGCTTTCCCTGCCGGTGCTTTTTGCCGGATTGCGCGTCGTCTCAGTAAGTAACATCTCACTGGTCAGCGTCGCGGCCCTGCTGGGCATCGGCAACCTCGGTATGCTTTTCACCTCCGGGCTGCAGCGCGATTTCGTCACCGAAGTGATGGTGGGCATCATCGCCATCCTGATTCTCGCGCTGGTGATGGACGCTGTCCTGGTCCTGCTGGAGCGGCTGCTGACACCCTGGAACCGTGCCGCGGCCGCCCCGGCTGCCGGCACCGAATCCGGCCACCACACGCCGGGGACCAAGGCCGCGGCGCTCCGGTTCGCCCGTCCCAAGACGGGCGGGGGAAACGCATGAGCAACGTCGTGACCGAAACCTTCGCATGGCTCGGCGACCCCAAGCACTGGACGGGCAGGGCCGGCATCCCGGAACGTCTCGTGGAGCACCTGCTGTACACCGGCCTGGTGATGCTGATCGCCACCGCCATTGCGGTGCCTATCGGCCTCTACGTCGGGCATACCGGGCGCGGGCGGGTCGCCGTTGTTGCTCTCGCCGGCGCCCTGCGTGCGCTGCCGACCCTCGGCCTGCTGACGCTCTTTGTCCTGCTGGCCGGCATCGGACTGATGCCGCCGATCTGGGCGCTTGTGATCCTGACCGTGCCGCCGCTGCTCGCCGGCACCTATGCCGGCATTTCCAGTGTGGACCGGAACGTCGTCGACGCCGCGCGGGCCATGGGCATGACCGAACTCCAGGTGCTCTTCCGGGCCGAGTTTCCCAACGCGCTGCCCGTGATGTACGGCGGATTCCGGACCGGTACACTCCAGGCCATCGCCACCGTCTCGGTCGTCGCATATATCAACCTGGGGGGGCTTGGCCGCTACTTGTTCGACGGGCTTGTGCTCTCAGACTTCCCGCAGATGCTGGGCGGCTCCCTGCTCATCGCCGGCCTCGCGATCACCGTCGACCTGGCCCTTGCCCTCATCCAGCGGCTCTTCCTGTCCCGGGGAACCGCATCACAGCCAAACCGAAGCCATCAGGCTGCGGTTGATCTCACAGACCCCGTACCAGCGGGGACTGTTGTTCAAGGAGGTACGTCATGAAGGAAACCCGCCAACGAGCACTCGGCAGGCGCGCATTCGGCGGCCTGGCCGCCGGCGTCGGCCTGGCCATGGCATTGTCCGCCTGCGGCGGCTCATCCGATCCGCTCTCCACCGCACCCGCCTCTGCCGGAACCGGCTCCGGTTCCGGCGCGGCCCTCGTAATCGGTTCGGCCGATTTCCCTGAAAGCCAGATCGTCGCCGAGGTCTACGCCGGTGCACTGAACGGGGCCGGCGTCACGGCAAGCACCAAGCCGAACATCGGTTCCCGCGAGGTTTATTTCAAGGCGGTCCAGGACGGATCAGTGGACGTCATTCCCGATTACAGCGGAAACCTGCTGCTGCACGTGAGCAAGGACGCCACGGAGGTCTCCGCGGGAGACATCTACAAGGCACTCTCGGAGAAGCTGCCTGAGGGACTGGCCGTGCTGGAGGCTTCCAAGGCAGAGGACAAGGACGCGATGGTTGTGACCAAGGCCACTGCGGAGAAGTACCAGTTGAAGTCGATCGAGGACCTCGCCAAAGTCTGCAGCGAAATCGTGGTGGGTGCCCCGGCGACCTTCGCGGAGCGCGCCTACGGGCTCCCCGGCCTGAAGAAGAACTACGACTGCGTGCCCAAGAAGCTGGAACCGTTCAGCGACGGCGGGGGTGCCGTCACGCTCAAGGCCCTCCTCTCGGACCAGGTCCAGGTAGCCGACATCTACACCACCACTCCGTCCATCGCAGACAACGACCTGGTGGTGCTCGAGGACCCGAAGGACAACTTCATCGCCCAGCAGGTCCTCCCGCTGTACAACAAGGCCAAGATGACGGACAAGGCGAAGGAAACCCTGAACGCGGTCTCGAAGGTTCTCACCACCGAAGACCTGATTAACCTCAACCGGGCTGTCAGCGGCAGCCAGAAGCAAAACCCGAAGGACGCTGCTGCGGCCTGGCTCAAGGACAAGGGACTGGTCAAGTAGGGCCTGCCCCCGGCTTTTTCTGAGGAACGACGGCGGTGGCCGGACTTCCCTGCGGATGCGGGGCGGGCCGGCGGCCGCCGTCGCGGTTTTTCCGCCTGTGACGGCGGCCCGGTGTTGTGAGTCAGATCTCGCCGGAACTACATCCGCCATATGGCATATTTGATGAATGGCAGAATTCAAGCAGTCCACCAAGCTTCATAATGTCCTTTACGACATCCGTGGACCAATCCTTCAGGCCGCCCAGCAAATGGAGGCGGAGGGTCATCGGATCCTCAAACTGAACATCGGAAATCCGGCCCCGTTTGGGTTTGAAGCGCCGGACGCGATCCTGGTGGACATGATCCGACACCTGCCGCACGCCCAGGGCTACAGCGACTCCCGTGGCATCTTCTCGGCCCGGACAGCTGTCTCCCAGTACTACCAGACCCGCGGGATCCAGAACATCCACGTCGATGACATCTACCTTGGCAACGGCGTCAGCGAACTTATCACCATGTCCTTGATGGCGCTGCTGGACGACGGCGACGAGGTCCTCATCCCCACGCCGGACTACCCGCTCTGGACGGCCTCCGTGGCCCTGGCCGGCGGCCGGCCGGTGCACTACCTGTGCGATGAGGAGTCCGGCTGGCAGCCCGACCTGGAGGACCTCGAAGCGAAAATCACCCCGCGCACCAAGGGCATCGTGGTGATCAACCCCAACAACCCCACCGGCGCCGTCTATCCAGAGGAAACGCTCAAGAAGATTGTGGTCCTGGCCGAAAAGCACGGACTGGTGCTGTTCGCCGACGAGATCTACGAAAAGATCCTCTATGAGGACGCCGTGCACGTGAACATGGCCAGCCTTACCGGTGACGACGTCCTGTGCCTGACTTTCAGCGGACTGTCCAAGGCCTACCGGGTGTGCGGCTACCGGGCGGGGTGGATGGCTATTTCCGGACCAAAAAAGGAAGCCGCGGATTATCTCGAGGGCATCAACCTGCTGGCGAACATGCGTCTGTGCGCGAACGTCCCGGCGCAGCACGCGATCCAGACGGCGCTGGGCGGATACCAGAGCATCAACGATCTGATCCTGCCGGGCGGCCGGCTGCTCGAGCAGCGTAACAAGGCCTATGACATGCTCAACGCCATTCCCGGGGTCAGCACGCAGCAGGCACGGGGGGCGATGTACCTCTTCCCCAAGCTCGATCCTGAGGTTTACCGCATCCGCGACGATGAGAAGTTTGTCCTGGACCTGCTGCGTGAACAAAAGATCCTTGTCTCCCACGGCCGCGCCTTCAACTGGGTCCGCCCCGACCACTTCCGGATGGTCACCCTGCCGCTTGTGAAGGATCTGGAGGAGGCCATCAACCGTATGGCGGACTTCCTGAGCCGGTACAAGGGGAACTAGCCTGAACTGAGCAGCGGCGCGGGCGGTTGTCCGGCGTTCCGAACGGAGGCTGCCTGAACCGGAAAGAGGCAAGGGATGTCAGACATCGTGAGATTCAAGCAGCACCCTTCTGAGACTTTGAAGGTGGGTAAGGGTTTCAGGCTGAAGGACGTGGATCCGGACGCCACCCCGGGATACCCGGGGGACAAAAGTGATGGCGAGCTGCTGCTCTCCGACCTGGACGATAACCTGACGGTGTTCCAGGAGCAGCTCTTTGCCGAGTCCCGGTTCGGCGGCACCAAGCGCCTCCTGTTGATCCTGCAGGCCATGGACACCGCTGGCAAGGGTGGAATCGTGAACCACGTGATGGGCACCATGAACCCGCAGGGGGTCCAGTTGAGGTCGTTTAAGGCCCCCACTGACGAGGAGAAGTCGTATGACTTCCTGTGGCGGATCGAGAAGGAAGTGCCCGCGGCCGGCATGGTGGGAGTCTTTGACCGGTCCCACTACGAGGACGTCCTGATCCACCGCGTCCACCGTTGGGCGGATCCGAAGGAACTCGAACGCCGCTACCAGGCCATCAACGAATTCGAAGCCCGGCAGACCGCCGCCGGGACGAAGATCGTTAAGGTGATGCTCCACATCAGCCCCGATGAGCAGAAGGAGCGGTTGCTCGCCCGGCTGGACGATCCGGCCAAACTTTGGAAGTACAGCAGCAACGACCTTAAAGAACGCGCGTTCTGGGACGACTACATGGCTGCCTACCAGGCGGCTTTCGACCACACGAATTCCAGCGCTTCACCCTGGCATGTCGTGCCGGCCAACAAGAAATGGTACGCCCGGATCGCCGTCCAGCAGCTGCTGCTGGACGCGATGGACGGGCTGAAGCTGGAGTGGCCGGTTCCCGAGCTTGACGTCGCACTGGAGCGGGACCTTGTGGAGCGCTCCTGAGCGGCCGTGCCGGGACTACTCCGGGCTGTCCCGGGCGGCTAGGTCCCGGGCCGCGGACAGGCGCTTGCGGGCACCCTCGAGCCATTGTTCGCAGCGTTTGGCCAGAGCCTCGCCGCGTTCCCACAAAGACAGCGACTCCTCAAGGCTTACGCCGCCTGCCTCGAGTCTGCTGACGACCCCGACGAGTTCCTCGCGGGCTTCCTCATAGCTCAGGGCATCAATGTCGTTGCCGGGCGTGGTTTCTGCTGCCATGGTGTGCTGCTCCTTGTTGCGTCGGGGGAAGGAATTGATCGGGGCTGGCCGGGCGGGGTTTTGATTCTGCGGTGACCCGCTTTGCCGGCACCGGACTTAGTCTTCGGCGGGTTCCTGGCCACCGGTCGACTCTGCGGTGAACCGGCCACCGGCCACGCGAACGGTGAGGGGAGTGCCGGGCGGAGCCTGCTCGGGGTGCCGCACAACGCCGTGCCCGGTGCCCGGGGTCGAACCGCCGACGGCGAGCTGCACTACCGCATATCCCCGGTCCAGGGTTTTCTGCGGCGAGAGGGCCCGGACCTGGGCCTTCAGGTGCACCAGCTGGTCGGACGCCCGCACGACGGCGGTGGTGACCGCGGCCCGGGAACGGCCGGTGAGCCGTTCGACGTCGTCGTACCGGCTCCTGACCATAACGTCGGGGGACGCCAGCACAGGACGGGATCTCAACGCCGCCAACCGGTCCGTTTCGCGTTCCACCAGTCGGGTGACACCGCGCCGAAGCTGCTCCCGGGCCTGACGGACCCGGGCGAGCTCCTCGACGACGTCCGGGACGATCCGCTTGGCAGCGTCGGTCGGGGTGGAGGCGCGCAGATCCGCGACATCGTCAAGAATCGGCCGGTCCGCCTCGTGGCCGATCGCGCTCACTATCGGTGTGGACGCGACGGACACCGCACGGATAAGTTCCTCGTTGCTGAACGGCAGCAGATCCTCCAACGCACCGCCGCCGCGGGCGATCACGATGACGTCCACCGCCGGGTCCGCATCCAGTTCGCGGAGTGCGGCGATGACCTGTGCGACCGCAGTGTTGCCCTGGACAGCCACCTCTCGGACTTCGAATTCCACAGCGGGCCAGCGCAGTGCTGCGTTGCGCAGCACATCCTTCTTGGCGTCCGAGTTGCGCCCGGTGATCAGGCCGATCCGGTGCGGAAGCAGCGGCAGGCGCTTCTTGCGGGCATCGGAGAAGAGCCCTTCCGCCGCCAGGGCATGCCGGAGCCGCTCGATCCGTGCGAGCAGGTCACCAAGGCCAACCGGCCGGATGTCCTTTACCGACATGTTCAACCTGCCGGTCTTGAGCCACAATTCCGCCTTGAGCAGGGCTACGACCCGGGAGCCTCGTTCCAGCGGGCTTTCCTGCCGGTCCAGCACATTAGTCCAGACCGACGCAGGCAGGGAGATTTCGGCGTCGATGTCTCGCAGCGTGAGGTAGGCGTTGGTGCCCCGCCGGTTCAGTTCGATCACTTGGCCTTCGACCCAGGCGGACGGGGCGCGGTCAATGTGCGTCTTGAGCTTTTGGGACAACAGCTGCAAGGGCCAAGGATTGTCGGGGCTGGTTTCTGCCGCCGTGGCCGGAACGGTCGTGGCTGCTGCGGCGTCCTCAGACATGCCGGTACCCCGGTACGGGGATGGCCTGGTGCATATGGATAGGTGTCCTTTGCCGGGGCGGGGCGGCCCGCACGGGTCCTTCTCGGCGATTGCGCATCAGGAAGGGCCAGCGGCGGACAACTCGAATGTGTCGGGTTCAACTCTATCCATAGGCCTACCATGGGGGCGCGACTTTATTGTTCGGCAGGACGCCCCCCGTAAGATGGCACTACCCGTCAATTTCCTAGGAATCCTTGTGCGCACTTTTGTTTCGGCCGTAGCGGTAATCATCGGTCTTGTCCTTACGGCTGTCGCTATTCCAGCCATGTGGGTGGATCGGAATATCGTGCAGGAGGACGGTTTTGTGGCGTTCGCCGCCCCGCTGGGCAAGGACCCGGCGTTCCAGCAGCGGCTGGCCGGCGCCGCGGTCGGCAGCCTCGGCGCGGATCAAATTCCCCCGGCGATCAGTGGACTCGTTACGCCAGTCTTGCAACGTGCCGCCAAGTCCCTCACGGCCATGCCCGGCTATCCCGAGGCCTGGACCGAAACCCTGCGCAAGAGCCACCGGCTGAATTTCGCCGACCCCAAGGCTCGTCCCGCCGGCACGGGCACCGGAACCTCATTGACGCTGGACCTCGCCCCACTCGTCGGTCTGGTGGCGAACCAGGTGGCGGAAGCCACCTCCTTGCAGCTGACGGCCCCTGACCAGCTGCCGATTACCCTTGGGCAACCGAAGCACCGGCAGATCCTGGACCGGGTCTCCGCTGTCGCTCCGATTGGCTACCCGCTCGCCGCCGGCGCCCTCATCTCCTTCGCGCTGGCCTTCGTGGCCGCCCGGCGGCGCCCCACAGTCCTCGCCGGGATCGGGCTCGGTGCCCTCGTGCTGGCCGGAGCCTGGCAGCTTGCTGCCGGCGCAGCCGGGAGTGCGGTGAAGGGAACGTCCAGCGGCAACGCGGTCGCGGAGATCTTCAAGAGCGAGTTCGTCTCCGCTGCCAGCTCAAGTTTCGGCCAGTGGATCCTGGCGGCAGCGGCGGCTGGCGGCGTCTTGCTCGCGGCCGGCCTGATCCTGCGCGCCCGCCCCCACCGCCGGGTGCCGCAACCGCTGGCACAGCAGCAGGTCCCTCAACACCGGTAGCATTGGGGCATGACCTCCACAGCCGTGTCCATTCCGATGCCAACCGTCCCGCGCCGTCGGCGTTCGCCGGAGGAAGTGCTGGCGGCAGCCGCCGTAGCGGGCCCCAAAAGGGTTCTGCTCGCCGCGCCGCGCGGCTACTGCGCCGGCGTCGACCGGGCAGTCATCGCGGTGGAAAAAGCGCTGGAGCACTACGGCCCTCCGGTTTACGTCCGCAAGCAGATCGTCCACAACGTGCACGTGGTGAGCTCCTTGGAGGAAAAAGGGGCAATCTTCGTTGACGAGACCGACGAGGTCCCCGAGGGTGCCCTGGTGATCTTCTCTGCCCACGGCGTCTCGCCGGCTGTGGTCCAGTCTGCCGAGGACCGGGGTCTGCGGACCATCGACGCGACCTGCCCGCTCGTCACCAAGGTGCACAAAGAAGCCGTGCGCTTCGCGAAGGACGACTTCGACATCCTCCTAATCGGCCATGACGGCCATGAGGAAGTCGAGGGAACGGCAGGCGAGGCTCCCGAGCACATCCAAATCATCAACGGCCCGCACGAGGTCGGCAAGGTTACGGTCCGGGACCCGGAAAAGGTCATCTGGCTTTCCCAGACCACGCTCAGCGTTGACGAAACGATGGAAACCGTCCGGCTCCTCAAGGAACGGTTCCCCACCCTGCAGGATCCGCCCAGCGACGACATCTGCTACGCGACAACTAACCGACAGGTCGCCATCAAGAAGATCTCACCCCAGGCCGACTTGGTCATCGTCGTCGGATCGGCAAACTCGTCGAACTCTGTCCGGCTCGTGGAAGTGGCGCTGGAGTACGGCGCGAAGGCTTCCTACCGGGTGGATTTCGCCAACGAGGTCGACGAATCCTGGTTCGAAGGGGTGGCGACCGTTGGTGTGACCTCGGGCGCCTCGGTTCCGGAAGTCCTGGTCAAGGACGTCCTGCGACTGCTGGCTGACTACGGCTACGGCACCGTCGAGGAAGTCGTCACGGCCGAGGAAGACCTGCTTTTCTCGCTGCCGAAAGAACTTCGCGCCACGTTGAAGCAGGCCGGGGACGTCACCCGTGCCCTCGGCGGCCGCGGGGCACGCACCACCCAGACCTCTTAGGAACTCCCGGCCCCGGGCCGGCTAGGCTGCCGATTCCCGGACCTCCTCGCCCGAGTCGCTGCCGGGGTTCCCGGCCGAGGTCCCGGAACCGTTCCCGGGCTGGAGTTCGGGGGCGGCCACGGAACGCGGCGTCACCTCCACGGCAGCAGGTGTGACCAGACCTGCGGCGTCCAGGGCATTGAGCTTCCGGGCCGTCGGCAGCACCCGCGCCTCCAGGGTTCCCACCAGGGAGTTGTAGCGTTCCACGGAGGTTTTCAGCGAGGAGCCGAGCTTGGTGACGTTCTCACCGAGCGTTCCCATCCGTTCGTACAGCTGGCGGGCAAGTTCGAACAGCTCCCGGGCGCTGTCCGTCAGGACGTCTTGACGCCAGGTGAAGGCTACGGATTTCAGCACTGCCAACAAGGTTGAGGGCGATGCCAGCACCACATTCTTGGACAGGGCATAGTCCAGCAGGGCCGGGTCCGCGGACAGCGCGGCCGCGAGAATCGATTCGGCCGGCAGGAAACAGACCACAAGTTCCGGGGAGTTGCCCGGAATGTCCCAGTACTTTTTCCCGCTCAGCGCGTCCACATGGGCCTTCAAGGCCTTGGCATGGGCCAGGAGATGAGCCTGCTGCCCGCCCAGCGACTGTGGGTGGGGCGGGCCCGCGGCGGACGCACCAAGCTCCTGTGCCGCCAGATAGGACGTGAGCGGTACCTTCGCGTCGACGACGAGTTGCTTCTGACCGGGAAGCTGCACCACCAGGTCTGGCCGGACACTGGCCTCGGTTGCGCCGTGGGCCTGCCCGCTGTGGACCTGCTCGTGGAAATCCACATGGCGCAGCATCCCCGCGGCCTCGACCACGCGGCGCAACTGGACCTCACCCCACTGTCCGCGGGCGCTGTTGGACCGCAGCGCGGACTCAAGGGCATGCGTTGAGCGCAGCAGCTGTTCGTCGGAAAGGCGGGCTTCCTGCAACTGCTGCGCGAGCTGCCCGTACTGTTCCAGGCGGTCGCGTTCCAGGAGCGAAACCTGCCGCTGAACGGCCGTGAGCTTCTCCGCCACCGGGGCCAGGGCCCGCAGTACGCTGCCGTCCTGGTTCCGGGATTCGCCGAGTTCCCGGTTCTGGGCTGCCAGCAGTCGCCGCTCGGCGTCCGCCGCGGCGAACTGGGCGCTGACCTCGGCAAGCCGGCCCGAGACGGCGTCGAAGTCGTGCTCCACCGCGGCGGTTCGTCGCCGCACCAGCAGGTAGGCCACGACGGCGCCGGCGACGGCGCCAATGAGAAGCATCAGAAGTGAAAGGATCAGTGCAAAAGCGTCCATGCCTTCACTCTGGCATGCCCCTGTGACAGTTTGCGTCCGACTCCCGGCAGCGGTCCCGGTCCCGGGCCGCAAGCGGGTAGAATTGGTCCTCGTGGCTCTTACTATTGGCATCGTCGGACTGCCCAACGTCGGCAAATCAACTCTTTTCAACGCACTGACCCGCAACCAGGTGCTCGCAGCGAACTACCCGTTCGCCACGATCGAGCCCAACGTTGGTGTGGTCAACCTGCCGGACCCGCGGCTCGCCAAGCTGGCCGCCGTCTTTGGGTCCCAGCGTCTGCTGCCGGCTCCGGTGTCGTTTGTGGACATCGCCGGTATCGTCAAGGGCGCCTCGGAGGGCGAAGGCCTGGGAAACAAGTTCCTTGCCAACATCCGCGAGGCCGAGGCCATCGCGCAGGTTGTCCGTGTGTTCGCTGATCCCGACGTCATCCACGTCGACGGCAAGGTGGATCCCCGCTCCGACATGGAGACCATCAACACCGAACTGATCCTGGCTGACTTGCAGACCATTGAAAATGCAATTCCCCGGATCGAAAAAGAAGTCAAGATCAAGAAGCGGGAAGCGGCTGAACTTGCAGCCATCCAGGCGGCCCAGGCCGTCCTGGAACGCGGCGACACCATCTTCTCCTCGGTCAAGAGCGACAAGCTGGAGATGGAACACCTCAGGGAGCTCAGCCTCCTCACGGCCAAGCCATTTATCTACGTTTTCAACGCGGACGAAGGTATCCTCGGCAGCCCCGAGAAGCAGGAAGAACTGCGGGCCATGGTTGCCCCGGCAGACGCCATCTTCCTCGACGCCAAGCTCGAGTCCGACCTCGTGGAACTGGACGAGGAGGAAGCCCGCGAGATGCTGGAACTGAACGGCCAGGAAGAATCCGGACTCGACCAGCTGGCGCGCGTCGGCTTCCACACCCTTGGACTCCAGACTTACCTGACGGCCGGCCCCAAGGAAACCCGGGCGTGGACCATCCACCAGGGTGATACGGCCCCGCAGGCCGCCGGCGTGATCCATTCTGATTTCCAGCGCGGATTCATTAAGGCCGAGGTCGTCTCCTTCAACGATCTCATCGAAGCCGGTTCCATGGCCGAGGCGAAGTCCCGGGGCAAGGTCCGGATAGAAGGCAAGGAATACGTGATGGCCGACGGCGACGTGGTTGAATTTAGATTTAATGTGTAGATTCTTCGCCTGAATCAGTTGAAATGCCGCCCTCCGTGAAAACGAACGAGGGCGGCATTTCTTGTAACAGAATTGATAGTCGTAGCGTCAAGGACCTTCGGACGGAGTCCGGGTGCATAGGAAATTTCGGGCTTTTTCCTCGGATACCCAATGACCTGCGACTCCAACGCGAGGCGATGCGGGTCTTTCCCTTACCAGCGCTCACGAGTCATTTCACAGCTAACCCCTTGATGCCGACCGGGGAGGGGGCCATCTCGGTCGTTTCCTTATGGGGCCAGGGCTGAGGCGGTGGAACCGGCGGTTTCCGGTATGGAGCAGGCAGTTGCCCTCGCCGCGTCATCAATCCCCGGGGGAGTCGTTGTAGCGGCCCTGAACGACGTTGTTACCAACACTCTCGGCCCGAACACCAGGGAAGCGCTGGCCCGGACCGGGACGATCGTCTCGTCGACGGTGCAGGCAGTTAGTTTCTACGCTCAGGGCGACCTCGATATGGCCGCCGGGGCCCAGCGAAGCGCGGCTATGGCCGGCTCCGATACTGAAATGCCGGGCACTCGTCACCGGCCCCTGCCCCAGTAATCGCCGAAGTTGAAGGGTTAGCGACGTGGTCTTAGCGCCAGAGGTTTGCACAGCTGTCGGAGCCTCCGGACTGGATCCCTCCGGGGGGTTCCGTCTGCCCGACTCCGATTCGCTCGACTCCGCAGCCGCCGATCTCACCATCCACGCTGCGGCATTCCGCAATGGCATGGACACCGCGGCGCAGACCTGGACGGGATTAGGCGCCTCCTATGCCTCCGAGGAGTCCCCCACCGTTCTGGCGGCCTTCTCCAGGGTTTCACCGCTGGCGGCACGAGTCGCGGAGGACGCCCAGCAGACATCCCAGTCTCTGAGGGCTTTCTCGTCAACCTGCCGGGACCTGCGGCAGCGGCTGGAGGCCTATGGCCGCGGAGTGCAGCAACTGGATGCAGACATTGACGCGTTCCCGACATCGGTCGAGAAGAAAACTATGGTCAAGGACCAGCTCATCGTGGTGGAATTTATATTCAATGTGTAGCTAGACCGCCGTTCGGCGACTTTATCAGCTGCACAAGTTATCTGAATAAATCATTTCGGATACTTGCCAGACACCTTTGCCACGGCGTTGGCGGACTCGTGAAGAACCGGTAGCCGTTGCGCAGGAGTGTGAGACAATGCTCCCTCGGTTGCGGGACCTATCCCAATGCGCCCCAGGCATCGTAGTTGTTCCACCTAAGAGTTGATGTCCAGGACCCTTGCTGTGCGACGGAGCCGGGCTGCGGTCCGAACCGGGTCGATAGTGAGCGTTTCTGGCCCCGATACCGTTGCGGCCGGTGTGTTCGCCCAGCGGGCGCCTGCTGGAGCTAAATCGCCTCCTGTAACACACAGTGTCTGGGCTGCCGCGGAGATCTCGGACAGTGGGCCCTCTTAAAATGGGGGTCTACCGAAAGTAGAGATCAGCATGACCGCATCACGGAAGCGATTTACCCAGGAGTTCAGGGACGAGTTGTGCCGGGAGGTGATCAACACGTCCAAGCCGATCAAGGACGTGGCCACCGCGTACGGTGTCGGCCCCGAGACGCTCCGGAACTGGCTGGTCAAGTACCGTGAGGCCAACGGCGGCACGGAGGCGGATCTGACAGTGCCGGAACGGGCCCGGCTGAAGGAGCTCGAGAGGGGAAATCAGGAGCTACGGGCGGAGACTGCTTTCCTGAAAAGCCACCGCTTACTTCGCGCGGGAGCAGCGGTAGTGAGCAAGTACGAATACATCGACTCCCAGAAAAGTGAGCCCGCCAACCTGAATTCGGTCTGGGCCGCCCGTCCTCAATCGGCCACCTCGGCCCGCCGGCAGGGCCTGACCGAGCGGATCCAGCACTTCTTCGAGGAGTCCGAGGGCACCTACGGCTACCGGCGCATCCACGCCGATCTCGCCGCGGAACAGACCGAGTGCTCGGCCGAGCTGGTGCGGCAGCGTTGCCGACCGCACGCCCGATCCCCACCGTCACCGGTATCGGTGGCGGGCAGGTTCTGTCGTTGCCTGGTGGTGTCACCGGGATCGGCGACGCCTGGACCGCGCCGGGCTGGCGCGCCGCCCGGCCCACCGACCAGACCGACCCGTGGGCTGTTATCGGCGCGCCGACAGCCCCTGCCCCGGGTCCGGGTGGCACTGCCGGTGCTGATGCCGCTGGTTTGGGTGCTGTATCCGGGTTGGCAGGTACGCTGCCGGCAGGGATCACCCTGACCGGCAACGGCGGACTGGACGTCGCGGGTCTGGAATGGCTCGGGGCGCGGGCGTACGACCCGGCAACCCGGGGTTTCCTGTCCACCGACCCCACCGGGCTGCGTCCGCTCACTGGTGAGGAGCTGAAGGCCTACGACGGCTCCTCCCGGGGAGCGTTCGCCGCCGCCGGGAACTGGCTCGGCGAGAACTGGGAGTATCTGGCCGGGGGTGCCATGGTCATTGCCGGTGGCGTCATGATCGCCACCGGCGTGGGCGGGCCCGTGGGAATGATGCTCGTCGGTGCCGGTGCCGACATGATCATTCAAAAGGCCACAACTGGTGAGGTAGACCCTTTGCAGGTCGGGTTCAGCGCTGTCTTGGGCGGGTTCGGGGGGGTCGGCACCGCAGCATTGGCATCTCGAGCCGGCCCTACAGGGATGTAGAGCGTGGTTGCGGCCGCGGCAGGTTCAGGGGGCATCAGTGGCAGTGTCGAAGGTACCTATGGTTACTGCACGGGCCCCGGCCCCCACACTGTCACAGGTGCATTCGGCGCGACTACGCAGGGAGCAGTGTGCGGAGCGGGCCTTGGCGGTGTTGGTGGCGCCGCCGGACATAAGATTGGGCAGAAGGTGATGAGGGCAGTCACCGCCCGTCCCGACGCTGGAACGATGGCCATGGGCAGAGTCATGAAATACCGTGTGGCGCCTTACACTGATGCGCATGGAATGGGATATTATAAAGGTGCATCAGGCTACGACTTTACGGATGCCCACTTTTCCCCCGAAGTGCGAGACGGTATACATATTTGGGCGAATAAAAAGTGGATCGATTATCAAATGATGCAGGGCAAAAATTTGGTAGACATCGGATCCCCGGACGAAAGTCTTCGGCCCGACTTTCTCGACCCCCTAGAATCTAGTCCGTATTACAACATGAAATTCCGTCGCGTTTCAGGATATCAGCGATACACAAGAGACCACCAGCCCGCCTGGGACTTGAAGGAACAAAATGTCTTATCCTAAGATCTTTTTAAGGGCTGTCGAGTATGAAAAAGTTGGCATTTTTGGACTGACGAACCGGTGGACATACGAATTTATAAAACCCGGGATGCAGGAAAAAAGACTGGGTACGAAGGAATTACTCAGGGAACTTGTCCCTGGGAAGGATGACGCACGTCAAGATGCCTACGATTGCATCAGCCGCGCCCAGAAGCTCTTCAATAATAGCCAGTCGGGGTGGGTTTGGTACCCGTGGGGGACGGTCGTTTCCGATTTGAATAGCGTATAAAAGCCGCGACAGAAGAACGTCGAGCAGTTACTTTGCTCGCGAGCCCCCGAATCCTGTTGGTGCGAGACTCCCAAGCCCCACAGCTTGGTGTGGCTAGACCGCGTGGTGGCAAGGCGTACTAGTTGGCTTCGTCGTCGCCGAGCCCGGCGTTTGAAGCGGGTCGCTCTACTCGGGTGTGGGAGGTGACTGTCCTGGAACCTGATCTCCCTCCAAGCTACGCAGGGACGTTGACTGAACTGGCAAACGCCGTTGGAAAAGAACAGGGGTGGTTGCCGCATTGAGCGAAGATACGAGTTCCCGAGAAGTGGCGAATAAATCTTGTGGTTCACTTACTGAGAATGATCTCAAGCACGGAAATAAGGCTCTTCAGAATTGAGAGTGTAGTTTCGGTCTGAATCCTCCGGATTCCAGCAGTGACCTGGCGACATAGTTGGTGAGGTTGCGGAAGCCGAGGGCGGAGCCGCGGAGGTGTTCGAGCCGGCCATTGATGGCTTCGGTGGGGCCGTTCGATGTGCCGGGTCGGTCAGAGTAGGCCAGCACGTCTCGGGCGCTGCGTTTGAGGGTTCGCCCGAGAGTCCTGAGCTCGGTCAACGCGGCGGGGACGCCAGCGCTTAGGGAGTCAATGACAGCTTGCATCATCTCCCGGCCTTTGGTGGCCCTTCGCATTTAGGCATGGTTTGTTTGTTTCGCCCGGTAGGGGCGATGTCCGCCGGCGGCGAGCAGGCATCTGAGCCGGTAGTTGGTGAAGTTGCGGAAGCCGCGGGCGATTCTGCGGGTGGTTTCGATGACGCCGTTGATCGCTTCGGTGGGGCCGTTGGAGGCGCCGTTGGTGTCGAAGTAGGCCAGGACCGCGGCTTTCCAGGCCCGCAGGGTCCGGCCGAGCCGGGCCACTTCCGGGAGGGGGCAGGTCAGGAACGACGCGATCACCTCAGCCACGAGTGCCCTGCCGTGTTCCGGGCGGGCGTGGTAGATATTGCGGAGCTTCTGGTAGCACTGCCAGGCGAGGGTGACTTCGTGGTCCGGGTCCCCGGCGGAGAGTTTCGCGTCGAGCCGTGAAGCCTGTTTCTCGGTGAGGTGTTCGGCGCCGATCTGCAGGGTCCGGCGGATCCCGTAGAGCGGATCGCCCTTGCGGCCGCGGTGTCCCAGGGTGTCCTGCTGGACCCGGCGGCGGACCTCATCCACCATGGCCGAACCCAGCTTCACGACATGGAACGCATCCAGAACCGTGATGGCTTCGGGCAGTTCGTCGCGAATCGCGTTCGCGTAGCCGCGGAACGGATCCAGCGCGGCTGTCTTGATCCCGGCGGTGAACCCGGTACCGCGGTCTTTGAGCCAGTCGGCGTAGGCCTTTCCGGAACGTCCCGGAACGAGGTCCAGCAGCCGGGCGTGAACAACGCCGTCAGCATCGCGGGTGTGGTCCACGATCCCGGTGACCATCCCCGTGCCGGGCGGACCGGTATGAGCCCAGACATGTTCATCGACGCCCAGCGCATCCACACCCTTCAGTCGCCCCTGTCAGCGATCCGCCGTGCGGCCTCTGCCCTGATCCCGTGCCAGACCGTGTGCTAGGAGACGCCGAGCTGGTGGGCCAGGGCCGAGACCGACGTGGCGAAATGCTGGAGCGCATCGGTCGCCCAGTTCACGGAACGGTTGGTGAGTTTCGCCCGGGGACCGGCCAGTGGGTGCTCTTCGGTGAACGTGGTCTTCGGGCAGTCCGGGTCCGGGCACCGCCAGAGACGCTTGGCCCACAGCAGCCGCACCGGACGGCCGAAACAGGGAATGTCATGGAGCCGGACCTGCCGGCGGCCATGGCCGACCGCAACAACACCGCAGTCCGGGCAGCCAGTGACGTCCTCCCCGGTTTCAACGCGCAGCACCAGGCCGGTCCCGGATGTCGTGACGGAGTTGACGTGGATGCCCTCGACACCGAGCAGCGCATCCGCGCGCGTGCGCCACCGGCCGTCGGAGCAAGACATAGAGTTATTCATGTCAGGGTCTCTTCTGGGTATTGGTTGCTTGGTCGCTACCAATTCAAAGAGGCCCTGACCTCTTTCCCGCCGCACCACGCCGCACCCGGAACGGCCTACGCCACGGCGCCAGTCTCAGAACCCTCTAACCACGCTCATCTGCGAAGGACCAGATATGCCTGCTGGTCCATTCAGTGACCGGCCGCAGCGAACGCTCCCCGGAAGGAGCTGTCGTACTGGGTCAATCGCCCGCGCCCCGAGCTTTCCAGACCCGCGACGTCAAGGCCGCCGTTGCCGGTCAGGGTGATCCCGGTCAGCAACACACCCGCCAGCCCGGACAACACACTCAGACCGGCCCCGCCGGGTACGCTCCCCCGCGTCATTCAAATGCCCGACATGACATCATGGGCACTCGCTTCTCGACCGTCAGTCGCTAAACAACGGCTCTCATTTCACCATCCGATAATCCTGCACAGATGGGGTTTCATTCCGGATTCCCTTAGTCAGTACTCGCGAGAACCAGCCAATATCAAAATCGTATTCACTGCCAGGCTTGAAAGACGCAGCAACCTCGTCTTGATTGTCAAAAGTCACCCTCGGAGACACATAGATACTTCCGCAGTTCGCCGTCTCAACGAAAACCCCCGCCGTCGATGCCGAACCCCTAGATCCGCCAGAACTCGTTTCCGGTTTCGCGGTGAGTATTTCGCAACGGATAGTCTCGACACCGATCGAATCCCATACGGAAAGCAGCAAAACAAAAGCACCGAACCCGAGAACTAAGACTCCCAGCACGTTCCAATACCACTTCAACGTCGGCCGCTTGGGTATACGCCCCGAACCGTCGTCCGTCTTAACCATTCCATCTCCCATTCCGATCACCAGCCACTCGCACGACGTCCACTCCCGGGCCCAGCGGAACCGTTGGCAAACCCCTGGACCGCGCCGTTTAACAAATCCTCGCGCCTAGCATCACCTGGCTGCAGTCCCGTATTGACCGCACCAACGACAGACCCACCTAACCGATTCGTTAGGTCCTCCGTCAAAATTGATCCCCAGTTATCGGGTGCGCCAGCGTGCTGACCGCTTGAGACTGGACCCATCGACCCCGGAAGGCGGTTGGCAACACTGTTCCGAATGATTATCCAAGCTTACTGAACACAGCAGAGCCGCCAGCTGCGGTCACGAAACCGGTGCCGGCCGTGGCGAAATAACCATTGATCGTCTGGACTTCATTATCGTCCAAAGCGTAAGACACCACATTGCTGCCTGAACCGCCCGTGCCTGCGGCCAGGGAGGACCGGACCACGGAGCTACGCAATACAGCGTTGCTCGTGGTCACCACGCGTGAGGTTGAACCCGCCGACGTCGCCACGCGGGCAGCGTTCGCCCCCCGCGCCAGAAATCCCCCCGCGGTGCCACCAAGCCCACCACCGACAGCACCAATAGCTGCATCTTTCCAGACCCGGTTCATATTGACGGCGGCCGTGGCCGATCGCGATGACGCCGCACTCCGGGCAGCCGCTGAGGGTTTCGCCGGTTTCGACGCGTAGAAGCAGGCCCTTAAAAATTACGATCTAGACAATCCGATTCTCTCCCAAGGCCCTCACCCCCGCCCCGCACCTCTCACGCGGCAGCGCTGACTACACTCTCAATTCTGAAGAGCCTGATTACATGTACCAAGTGCATACCCAGCCAGGAGAATCCCGTGTTGTTGAGGCGAAACGCCTCGCGGATGCTATGGGAGGTAGCCCCCGTGGTCCGTGGAACGACTTGCAGGAGTGTCAGCGAACAGCCTCCCGACTTTTTCGGGAGGGCCGCCGGGAGGAGTGGGTTGAGTACGGGACCGCCATTGTGGTTTCAAGCGAGTCGCTCGGTCACATCGACTGAGAAATAGGAGCCAATCTGCGTTGGGGAACGTAGCGTTCTTCCGAGATGGAGATCGCTCCCGAGGAGGGGTTGCTCGGAGTGCGCTAGCCTGAACGGCATGAATCGCATGGAAATGTCTGACGCTGCGACGCTCATGACCCTGCTACGTGATGCGAAGCGCTCCTCGACGCTCAGTACGCTGCTGCCGGGGTGGGACATGCTGCAGGCCGACGTCCCTTCAAGGGAACGGGTAGAGACGGCAATAGCAATCCTGGTCGGTTCCGGCCTTGCTGAGGTCGACTCGTCCTGGGGGATGCGGCTCACGGAGCAGGGCGAACGGCTCAGGCGGTCCGTGAAAGGTAGTCAGGGGATGCGGATGATCCCGGGGGAGATCAGCGATCTGCTGGCAGGATGCCAGTTGAGCCGTGCGACGCTGAATCTGCCTCAGTCGGTCTTTGATCCGGCGCTCAAGGACTATCTCGACGCGGCCCGCCGCAGGGCTGAGCGCCGGTCGCGGCATCGTTGGTGGTGGCCCGACCCATTTAGGCGCCCCGTCCAGTGAAGCCGTCATCCTCGACATCCCGTTCTGAGACGCACGAAAGGCCGCCCGTGACGTTGTTCGACTGCTGAACGTGGTGGAGTTCAGGTTCAATGTGTAGTTCCTGACCTCACGAGACCTTTTGCGATGGCCGCCAAGAACACATGTTCTTGGCGGCCATGCGCTTTCTGAGACCCGTTGCCACCGATGTTGTCAGCATGTTTGCCGTACAAAGAATGACGGCCCAAGGTCAAGTCCCAGAACCAATTAACCGGACGTCCCCTCGTCGGTCTAAGGTCTCGAGTCAACGAAATCCGGGTCAGTCTCCAGCTCCGGACGCGTCAGTGGTTGTCCGGTTCCAAGTCATGGATCGGTTCCTTCCGGAATTCCTTCTCCTGAGGTGCGCCGGATGCACCTTGGCTACCGTCCGATCAGGTCGGCCAAGACATGGGCTTCACTGATGTCGGCGGCTTTGGTTGCCGTCAGCAACGTCAGCCGTTGGTCCTTGGCGAGTTCGCTCAGATGGTTAAGCGCCTGCGCCCGGGCGGGTTCTTTAAGCTCGGCCTTGTAGCGCTTGGCAAACTCGTCGAACTTGGCAGGGTCGTGGCCGTACCATTTGCGCAGCTCCGTTGACGGGGAGACGTCTTTGCACCACTCGTCCAGTGCCGCCTTGGCCTTGGTCATCCCGCGGGGCCAGATGTGGTCTACCAGAACCCGGACGCCGTCGTCGTCCCTGATCGGATCATAGACCCGGCGCACCTGAACATCAGTTGTAGTCGACATTCCCCAGCCTCCTCGCTGACTTGCGGCACGGCACCGATACCTTTCTTGGGAAAGCGACGCCGGAAGCGGCCAAAAACCCTGTGGGTCTTTGTCCTCGGTGACATTATGCTCTCCCGATCCCTGCAGGAGCCACATCACCATGAGGATGCACCGGACCGCTCAGCAGGCTTGCGAGAGTGACCTGGTCGCCGAGACCCTCGGGTGCCAACCGCTCTTTCCTTGCTGCGCGGCGCCTTGCATCGGGTGTGGTCGTCCGCTAATGGTCGAAGGACAGGGCGGCACCGTCACCGCTATCGATCCAAGCCCGGAGCCTAACATCAATCGGTTCGGTGGCGGTGGACGAATCAGGTCAGGGTAATGACGCACAGACTTGGTTGAACAAAGGGGAGCAGACGCACGTCCGGCGGCGTGTCGCCGTCGCCGTCGCGTAACTGTTGCACGAGTCCAAGGTGGACCGAGCAGACCACCAGCGGGTGACGCCGTGCAGCATCGCGGAATGGGCACCGCCGCACCTGGACGACATCGCCGTCCGGCGCCGGGTCGAAACCGAGCCCGTCAAGGACCTCAAGGAGCCCGCTCCGTCGATCGACGGAGTCGGAGCGTTCGGCTAAGAGCCCGCGTGCCCAGTCACGGCCGGCGTTAATGGCACAAACTAAGGAGCGGGTGGCCGGTGCACCGCCGTACGACCCAGAACTGGTCAACGACAAAAAGTACCACCAGAACTCGTACAGCTACTTCGGCTTTGCCCCCTACTGGTGGGGCGGCTATTCATACCCGATCCTCCCCATCGCACGATAGGGCGGAGCAGCTGGCTGCCGTCTGGGCGGTCACATTCAGCGGCCGCCGTCGAAAAGAAGAGGTACCACTGTGTCCCTTCCAATAACGAAGTTGGTTCAATCGGGTTCTCAAGGACATGCCTATCCGGACCGAGCCGGAGCCGGATGCCCCCGATGGATCATTTACCTTGCACAGCTCAATGAATTATTGAGACTGCCACGCTGCTTCGGCATGGGGCCGATTGTGTTTGTGCGATTTGAGCACCCGTGGGTTCGGTGTACTTATTGTGTAACACGCGGGTGTGCGTCGGTGCCGCGGATGCCCATAAATTGCAGCACCAAGGGGTGCGCGGCCGCGGGGCATGACATACATCTCTCCAACTCTCAAGGCTGTGGCATGAAACTTGGGGCGCTTCACGCCGGGGTGCGCGTGAAGCTTGCCTCGCTGTCTGGGGAATACCGCAGTCGTCCAACCTCAGCAAACCGACTCGGGCTGGGCTGCCTGCCGCACGTGATTTAGGATCTACCCCATGACGAATCTTCAGGGTGCGGTTGTTCTGGTAGTCGGCGCCACCGGCGGGCTCGGCTCGCGGATCGCCGATCAGCTGGAGAGTAGCGGCGCCATTGTTGCCCGGTCGTCAAAGTCTGCTGGGCACGATCTACGTTCACCTTCTGTGATTCGGGAGGTGCTGGATGCCACGAATGCGCAGCACGGACGTCTCGACGGGCTGGTGGTTGCGTCCGGGGTCGTCGCCTTCGGCGCCGCATCAGACCTTGAACCCGCCACGGTGGACGAACTGTTCGCTGTGAACACGACCAGTGCGATCCAGCTCATTACCCAGAGCCAGCCCTACCTCGCGGCCTCGGCACATGACGGCCGGGAGCCCTTCGTGGTAACACTGAGCGGCGTTGTCGCTGAGACACCCGTCGCCGGTCTGGCAGCATACTCGGCGTCGAAAGCTGGGCTCGCGGCTTTTGTTGTCGCAGCGGCGCGCGAGTATCGTCGCGCGGGCATCCGACTCGTGGATGCCCGCCCAGGCCACACAGGCACCGCGCTGTCCGAGCACCCGATCGCCGGGTCAGCGCCGCGATTCGGAGCGCCGCTGGATCCAGACCTCGTTGCAGCGCGGATCATCAACGCGATCGTCGATGGCGAGAAGGATCTGCCCAGCACCGCCTTCCAGACGCGGCCGAGATGATGAAACTGAGCGCTGAATGCGAAGGCCACGGCTCAAGTAGGCGAGCCTGGCCTTCCGAATACAGCGCTAGAGAGTCGGATGGATTCTGAAGTGGGTTCATTGCTGACGGCCGGGGCATGGAATCCACCTGGCTCCTGCTCGGAACCGCTCCGAGCAGGAGATATTCGCTTACGGAACGTGGTGGAGTTCAGCTTCAACGTGTGATGGCCTGGTGAATTCATCAGGTCAGCAGGTCTAACTTGAGAAGCCCCGATTTCAGAATCGGGGCTTCTTTTGTGCCCGTGCACGTTAGCGGCGAGAACAAACCGCGTCAAGGAAATGGTGGAATTCCGGCCTTGGCGCGGAGCAGATTGTTGCAGCTCGATAACGAACTTTACTGGTGGTCAACTTTCCCTCCCTTTGCCTGGTTTTGGGTTTACGCTTCATCCCATGTGAGACGAACCACACTGCCGCTGGGGGAGTGCGGACGTCTGACCGGTGCCTCGGGCGCCGATCACCACCACACCTATAACAAGGAGGCGGAATGCGCTTCGGTCGTATTTCCAAAGCAGTGGGCGTGGCAGCAGCTGCTGCGCTGGCACTCAGTGCCTGCGCCGGCAACAGCGGCGGGACAACCCCCACCAGTGCTGCGGCTGGAGGCCAGCAGGGCGGCTCTGTTGCTGTTGCCGAAACCAACGGCTTCAGCAGCTTCAACTCCGGAACGGCGGATGGCAACTCCGACGTGAACGGACACGTCGGTTACGCCACCCACTCCAGCTTCATTTACATCGACGACAAACTGAACATCGTCAAAAACGAAAAGTTCGGCAAGTACGAGAAACTCTCCGACAATCCGTTGACTGTCAAGTACACCGTCAACGAAGGGGTGAAGTGGTCGGATGGCACGCAGGTGAGCGCCGCCGATCTTCTGCTTTCCTGGGCCTCAGGTTCCGGATACTACGACGACGCCGATGCTGAAGCCAAGACAGGCACCACCTATTTCAAGACGGCGGCCGATACTTCCGGGTTGAACCTGACGGACTTCCCCGAGCTCGGGAGTGACGGGCGGAGCCTGACGCTCAAGTATTCCAAGCCATTTTCCGATTGGGAACTGGCGTACAGCTTCCCGGGTAACGGCGGCGTCGATATTCCCGCCCATGTAGTGGCCAAGCAAGCGGGCCTGAAAGACGCACAGGCCCTGGTGGATCTGCTCAAGGGTCTTAAGCGCGGGGACAGCAAGTCACCGCAGCCGGTCAACGAGGGCTTGAAGGCCGTCGCTGATTTCTGGAGCACCGGGTTTGAGTCGAAGACGCTGCCCAGCGACCCGAGCCTGTACCTCTCCAACGGTCCCTACATCATCAAATCCGTGGTGCCGGAACAGTCAGTCACCCTGGTCCGCAACAAGGATTACAACTGGGGCCCCGCTCCGAAGCTGGACGAAATCGTGGTCCGGACCATCGGCGCTGCCCCGGCCCAGGTGCAGGCACTGAAAAACGGCGAAGTGGACATTATCAATCCGCAGGCTTCAGCGGACACCGTGGACCAGATCAAGGCCCTCAGCGGGGTCAACCTGCTCTTGGGCAACCAGCTCTCCTACGATCACCTTGACCTGAACTTCTCCGGCCCCCTGGCGGAGAAGAGCGTTCGCGAAGCGTTTTTGAAGACAGTTCCGCGCAAGGACATTGTGGACAAGATCATCAAGAAGATCGATCCGCAGGCCAAGCCGCTCGACTCGCAGATCTTTGTGCCGGCCCAGGCCGCCTACGCTGACTCGGCTGCCAAGAACGGGTCGTCGATGTACCAGGATGTCGATATTGACGGTGCCAAAAAGCTCCTTAACGGTGCTACGCCGGAGATCCGCATCATGTACAACAAGGACAACCCCAACCGGGTGGATGCTTATTCGCTGATCCGTGAGTCCGCCACGAAGGCAGGATTCAAGATTGTCGACGGCGGCCTCGGAAAAGCGGACTGGAGCTCAAGCCTTGGCGACGGCTCTTATGATGCGACCATCTTCGGGTGGATCAACTCCGGTGTTGGTGTCTCGGGGACTCCCCAGATCTTCAAAACCGGAGGTGGATCGAACTTCAACTTGTTCTCTGATCCCGAAGCCGACAAAGCCATGGACGAATTGATCGTCACCACGGATAAATCGAAGCAGGATGAGCTTCAGACCAAAATTGACGCGGCCATCTGGAAGTCCGCGTATGGCGTTCCGCTGTTCCAGTCACCGGATGTCAAGGCATCCTCTGACCAGATCACCGGGGTGACCGCAATGCCGAACCAGACCGGCGTCTGGTGGAATGTCTGGGACTGGTCCCGGAAGTAATCCAACGCTGAGCGAACAAATCGCCTAGCAGGGGCGCCGGGGCCGAGTTTTATGGCCCCGGCGCCTTCTGACTACCCACCGGCACTTTGCCGGCTCCACTGGCATTTGAAGGCCGGGGCACGGCGCGATTCTGCGATTGGCCCGGACTGACCCGGACCTGGATCCTGAGGCTTATACATAATGGTGACCTATATCGTCAGACGGCTGGTCACGGCCGCACTGATTCTTCTGGGAGCGTCCTTTCTCGTTTATCTCCTGACAGCGTCCTCAGGTGATCCGCTGGCTGATCTGCGGGCCAGCAACGCCCCCAACAAGCAGCAGTTGATGAACGCCCGCACGGAGTTGCTGGACCTCGACACCCCTGCCCCTGTCAGGTATTTCAAATGGCTGGCCGGTGCCGCCCAGTGCCTCGTTCCTTTTGCCGGTTCCTGCGACTTGGGCAAAAGCGTTTCGGGTCAACCCATTACCGAAGCCCTCGGCATAGCACTCGTCCAGACGCTGACACTTGTCACCGGAGCGACCATCCTGGCCATCCTGATCGGTATCACGCTGGGCATCATTACGGCACTTCGGCAGTACAGTGCGCTCGACTACGGTGTGACCTTTATGGCCTTCCTGTTCTTTTCCCTGCCGATCTTCTGGGTAGCGGTGCTCCTGAAGGAGTACGGCGCGATCGGCTTCAACGACTTCCTGCGAAACCCCGAAATACCGATCCCCACAGCCTTGGGGATCGGCGCCGTCGCCGGCGTGATCGTTGCGGTCGCCGTCGGAGGGGAGCTGCGGCGCAGGCTCGTGACGGGCGGCACCGTTTTTGTGGCTGTTACTCTCGTCCTCATCTATTTTTCCGCCACAGAATGGTTCAAGACGCCGGGGCTGGGGCCTGTTGTGATCGCGGTCGCCGGGGCCGGCATCGCAGTTGCTGTGACGGTGCTGGTTTCGGGCCTGCGGAACCGCCGGGCCCTGCGGGCAGCACTGCTTGTGGTGGCGCTGGGCGTCATCTCCTACTTCGCCGTGCAACCGCTGCTCGACCAGGCAACGGCGCTGATGATCGCCCTGTTGGCTCTCGCCACGGTCCTGGTAGGCGTCGCCGTCGGCTATTTTATGGGCGGATACGACCGCGGACAGTCAATGCGGGCGGCGGGTATCACCGCGTTCCTGGTGGGAGCGCTTGTGGTGTTGGACCGCTTTATGCAGGCGTGGCCCAGTTACTTCAGCAACAGTCGGGTCAGGGGGCGCCCGATCGCCACGATCGGCGCCGGTACCCCAAATATCGAAGGGGACTTCTGGGTGCTCAGCCTTGACACCTTCACCCACCTGATTTTGCCGACCGTGGCGTTGATCCTCGTGTCACTGGCCAGCTACACCCGCTTTACCCGGTCCTCGATGCTCGAAATCATGAACATGGATTACATCCGCACCGCGCGGGCCAAGGGGCTCTCTGAACGGTCCGTGATTATGGGGCACGCGTTCCGCAATGCATTGATTCCGATTGCCACAATTGTCGCTTTCGATATTGGCGCGCTGATCGGCGGCGCCGTCATCACGGAGAGTGTGTTCTCCGTCAGGGGCATGGGATTCCTTTTTCTGGACGGAATTACCCACATCGACCCGAACCCGGTGATGGGCGTTTTTGTCTGCGTCGCTGTGACCGCCATGGTCTTCAACCTAATTGCGGACCTGGCGTATTCCGCACTCGATCCGCGCGTGAGGATAAAAGCATGAGCCAGCCAACGCAAGAGGAACAGATCCTGGCACAGCAGGCTCTTCGCGACCAGGAAACAGCGTCGTCCGAGCCTGAACCGTCTGGACTCAGCCAGGGACAGATTGTCCGGAAGAGGTTTTTCGGTCACACCGGCGCGCTCCTCGGGCTGGCCGTATTTGCGCTGATTTTCATCTTGTCTTTCTCCTCCGTTGGTGTCGCGGGAATACCCGGCTGGTGGAAGTACAACCACCTGGATGTCTCCCCGCTGGTGAACGACGGCGCTCCAACCGCTGGTCTGTGGCCTCCTGCCTGGGGGGAACACCCGTTCGGGCAGGATCGAATCGGCCGGGACTTGTTTGCCATGACGATGCGCGGGGCGCAGCAGTCCATCACCATCATGGTCCTGATCGGCTTGATCGCCGGGATTCTAGGCGCCGTGATCGGCGGCCTTTCCGGCTACTTCCGGGGCTGGGTAGAAGCGGTACTAATGCGCATCACGGATGTCATTATCATCATTCCCGTCCTGCTGCTCGCCGCTGTCGTCGCCCAGATTGCCGGGCGCCGGGACGAAGGAAGTTTGTTTTCCGCCTTTGCGAACTCCAACGGGATCCTCGTACTGGGCGTCTTCCTCGGCCTGGTTAGCTGGGTCGGGCTGGCTCGTCTGGTCCGCGGGGAGTTTCTGACCCTCCGTGAGCGCGAGTTCGTCGATGCGGCGCGGATCTCCGGGGCGTCCAACGGCAGGATCATCTTCAAGCACATCCTGCCCAACGCCATCGGGGTGCTGATCGTCAACGTTACCCTGACCATGTCAGCCGCCATCTTGCTGGAGACTGCCCTGAGCTACCTCGGCGTCGGCGTCAAAGCTCCGGACACCTCGCTGGGCCTGCTCATTTCGCAAAATCAGGAGGCTTTTGCCACCCGGCCGTGGCTCTTCTGGTTCCCGGGCCTGTTTATCGTGCTGATCTGCCTCAGCATCAACTTCATCGGCGACGGCTTGCGCGACGCGTTCGATCCGCGCCAGAGGAAGTTCAACGCCAGGAAAGCGGCCGACACCACTGTGGATCCCGTTCCGGTGACGGCATTTGACGAAACCAAGGGCCACTAGACCATGGTCCCGTTCCGGTCCCGGAGGCCGGGCAACCCGCTAGGACCCGGCGACAGCCCAGTAGCTGGCCGTCAGGAGCAGCACGTCGACGCCGACAGCCGGCCAGCGGTATGTCACGTTTGCCGGTGTGGTGGCGGCGTCCCCGGCCGCGAGCCGGCCGGACTCGACCAGCTCATCCCAGCGTGCTCGCACGAGCCGGGCGGCCTGACCGGAATCGGTGCTCCTGAGATCCCCCGGCCGGACGGACCGGCCGGGACCGTACGTTGTTCCCGGGAGCCCGCGCAGATCTTCCGGGCGGGCGTTCCGGCCGCCCCAGATCCCTGGCGCCGGTGCGGCCCAGGAGGTGTAGCTTCTCTTGGCCGTGACGAGGGTCAGTGCGAAACGGGTGTCCACATGCACCAGGGCCGCCCACGGCACCACGATGGTGCGGAACGGGTTTTCCAATCTGATCCCGGCATTGTCGACCACGACGGCGGGCCGCCAGAACAGCTGCCAGCCAAGAAAAGCGACCAGGACCAGCGGGGCGATACCGGCCAGGGCGCCGGGCCCCCCGGAGGCCACGGCAACGACGATGCCGGCGGCGGCCACCATCCAGGCCAGCAGCGCAAACCACTTGTTGGTGCGGGCTTTGAAGATTTCGACTTTACCGGCATACGGCGCAGAGCTCATGCTCCCCATAATTCAGCACTCCGGGCCCCAGCACTAATTTTTGGTGACCCCGGCGCCCGTGCGGAAGGAAGGCTCCATCATGACTGACTTCATCACCCTCGGCCCGGCCGCTGATCCGGCACCAGGCCAAGGGGTGCCCGTCCTGGAAGTCCGCGGCCTGAGTGTCGACTTTGGCGTGGACAAAAAGTGGGTTCCGGCAGCGATCGGGCTGAACTATGAGGTGCGTGCCGGCGAAGTACTGGCCATCGTGGGGGAATCCGGCTCCGGTAAGAGCGCCAGTTCAATGGCGTTGCTCGGCCTGCTGCCCGATAACAGCCGCGTGACCGGAAGCGTAAAGCTTGCCGGGAAGGAACTCCTCGGGATCAGCGAGTCGAACATCCGGTCGGTTCGGGGCAAGGACGTTGCCGTGATCTTCCAGGAGCCCATGACGGCACTGAATCCGGTCTATACCGTCGGCGCCCAGATCGTTGAGACGGTGAGGCTTCACAGCGAAGTATCACCCGACGAAGCCCGGCTGCGGGCGCTGCGTATGCTTGAACTTGTGGAGCTGCCGGATCCGGAAAAGGCGTTCCGGTCGTACCCCCACCAGCTCTCCGGCGGCCAGCGCCAGCGCGCCATGATCGCCCAGTCGCTCTCCTGCGACCCAAAGCTGCTGATCGCCGATGAGCCCACTACTGCCCTGGACGTGACGGTGCAGGCAGAAATCCTGGACCTGATGCGTAATCTGCGCAACAAGCTGGACAGCGCCATCGTCCTGATCACCCACGATATGGGTGTGGTGGCCGACCTGGCTGACCGGATCGCCGTGATGCGCGGGGGAGTGATCGTGGAAACAGGCACAGCCGCCGAGATCTTCCATAACCCGCAGCACCCGTACACCAAGGCACTGCTGGCCGCCGTCCCGCACCTCGGCCAGGGCGGCGCAGACACCACCGGGGCGGTGGACGTCACCGCAGCGCTCGCCGCCGCCACCCATACTGAGCTCACTTCCGGGCCGGAAGAGCAGCGCCGGCAACGCGAGCACAACAACGCGGCTGCCCTGGCCGCCGCGGAAGCCATCAAACCCCAGGCCGAGCCCGTGCTGGAGCTCACTGGCGTGGCCATCGAATACCCCAAACAGGGCCGGGTGCCGGCATTCCGTGCGGTAGAGGGCGCCAGCCTGGTGATCTATCCGGGCCAGGTCGTCGGGCTGGTGGGGGAGTCCGGCTCCGGGAAAACCACCATCGGCCGCGCCGCCGTCGGGCTGTTGCCGGTGGCTGCCGGCACCATGAAGGTTGTTGGCCAGGACATTTCTGCCGCCAAGCGCAACGGGCGGCAGCTTCACGAGATGCGTCGGCACGTTGGCATGGTGTTCCAGGATCCGTCGTCGTCGCTGAACCCGAGGCTTCCGATCGGCGAGAGTATTGGCGAGCCGATGTTCCTTGCCGGGGTGGCGAAGGGCGCCGGGCTGCAGCAGCGGATCGAGGCGCTGCTTGACCAGGTGGAACTCCCGAGGAACTACCGCAACCGCTATCCGCACGAGCTCTCCGGCGGCCAGAAGCAGCGCGTTGGCATCGCGCGGGCGCTCTCGCTCAAGCCGAAACTGATGGTCGCCGACGAACCGACGTCTGCACTTGACGTCTCCGTCCAGGCCAAGGTGCTCGAGCTCTTCCAGGCCCTGCAGCAGGAGCTTGGCTTTGCCTGTCTTTTTGTCACCCACGACCTCGCCGTCGTCGACGTGCTCGCGGACCGGATCTGCGTGATGCAGCGCGGCCGTATTGTCGAACAGGGCACCCGGGACCAGATCCTGCGGAACCCGCAGGAATCCTACACCCAGCGGCTCCTGGCCGCAGTTCCGCTGCCGGATCCGGAAAAACAGCGGGAACGCCGCGAGCTGCGGGCCCAGTTGCTGGCAGCTGAACAGAGTTAATCGACGATAACTAAGATCGCCCGGCGCCGAATAGTACCAGCCAGTAGCGTGTGACTTGAAATACCTGGCGCGTGACGGTAGAAGTCACGCTTTTGTTGTGTCACGGTTTGGCAACAGAGTTCCATCATCTGGACAGTGTGGGGTTAGGCTAGTGCCATATGTAGCCCACGTCACAGGATATTTCTGTGCCTGGGCCGCGGGGAAACACAAGTTTTCCCTCAAGAACTCCCACAACTCATAGGAGGCGGAATGCGTTTTTCGCGCACTTCCAAAGCACTGGGCATGGTGGCCATCGCCGCCCTCGCCCTGACCGGATGCGGCGGCAGCACTACCGCTGGCGGCGGCACCACTGGCGGCGATACCAGCAAGGTCATCATGGCCGATGGCTCGGAGCCCCAGCGCCCGCTGATGCCGGCCGACACGAACGAAGTCGGCGGCGGAAAGGTCATCGACATGATCTTCGCCGGGCTGGTCAGCTACGACCCCAGCGGCAAGCCGGTCAACGAACTCGCCGAGTCCATTGAAGGCAAGGACGGCCAGAACTTCACGATCAAGATCAAAAAGGACCAGAAGTTCACCAACGGCGAGGCCATCACGGCCAAGTCCTTTGTTGACTCCTGGAACTTCGGTGCAGCCGCCAAGAACGCCCAGCTCAGCGGAGGCTTCTTCGAAAGCATCAAGGGCTACGACGAGGCCAGCGCTGAAGGCTCGACGGTTGAGACCATGTCCGGGCTGAAGGTCGTTGACGACCAGACGTTCACCGTGGAACTGAAGCAGCCCGAGTCGGACTGGCCGCTGCGTCTTGGCTACACTGCGTTTGTGCCGGTTCCTTCCGGCGCCCTCGCGGACCCTAAGGGCTTCGGCGAGAAGCCGGTCGGCAACGGTCCCTACAAGCTGGCCGACGGCGGCTGGCAGCACAACGTGCAGATCCAGCTTGTGCCGAACCCGGACTACAACGGTCCGCGGAAAGCCAAGAACGCCGGCGTGACGTTCAAGATCTACCAGAACGACGATGCTGCCTACCAGGACCTGCTGGGGAACAACCTGGACATCCTCCAGACCATCCCCACCAGCGCCCTGTTGAACTTCAAGTCGGACCTCGGCGACCGCACCATCAACAAGCCGTACGCCGGTAACCAGACCATCGCCATCCCGGAGTACCTGCCGGAGTGGAGCGGCGAGGCCGGCAAGCTGCGCCGCCAGGCCATTTCCATGGCCATCAACCGCGAAGAGATCACCAAGGTGATCTTCAACGAAGCCCGCCAGCCGGCCAAGGACTTCACGGCTCCGGTGCTGGACGGCTACAGCGACTCCATCCCGGGTTCCGACGTCCTGAAGTTTGACGCCAACAAGGCCAAGGAAACCTGGGCCAAGGCCGACGCCATCCAGAAGTGGGATGCCAACCAGACCTTCACGATTGCCTACAACGCCGACAAGGGCGGACACAAGGCATGGGTCGAGGCTCTGGTCAACCAGGTCAAGAACACCCTGGGCATCAAGATCGAAGGCAAGCCCTACGCCACCTTCAAGGAAGTCCGCAACGACGCCACCGCCGGAACCCTGACCGGTGCGATCCGCGCCGGCTGGCAGGCCGACTACCCGTCGCTGTACAACTTCCTCGGCCCGATCTACAAGACCGGCGCAGGCTCCAACGATGCCCGCTACAACAACACGAAGTTTGACCAGGCCATCTCCGACGGCCTCAAGTCAGCCACGGTTGCCGACGGCAACAAGGCCATGAACAAGGCCCAGGAGATCCTGCTTCAGGACCTCCCGGCGATCCCGCTCTGGTACCAGGTCGCCCAGGGCGGCTGGAGCGACAAGGTCACCAACGTTGACTACGGCTGGGACGGCGTCCCGCTGTACTACGCGATTACCGGCAAGTAAATCTGATCGACGGCGGGGGATGCCTGGAAAGGCACCTCCGCCGTCGTTCTGCTTCCACAACTTTCTCTCCTGACGGCGCGGCTCCCGGGCGCAGCCATTCGTGGCCCCGGCAACGGACGACACTGCCGCCCTCATGTATTCATAGTGAAAAGGTTCTTCGATGAACAACTCCACAGCATTCCTGAACGGGATGCCCGCTGACGGGGGTGTACTCCGCTAATGGCGACGTATGTTCTCAAGCGATTTCTGCAGCTGATCCCGGTTTTCCTCGGAGCGACCCTCCTGGTCTACTTCCTGGTCTTCAGCCTTCCCGGCGACCCGATCGTCGCCCTCTTCGGTGACAAGCCGGTCAACGAGTCCGTGGCAGCCCAGCTGCGGGCCCAGTACAACCTGGACCAGCCCTTCTGGATCCAGTATTTCCTGTACCTCAAGAGCATCCTCACGTTCGACCTCGGCATGGACTTCTCCGGCCGGCCGATCGCCACCGTGCTCGGCGAGGTCTTCCCCGTTACAGCCCGGCTTGCCGTGATGGCCCTCATTTTCGAAGCTGTCTTCGGCATCGCCTTCGGCCTGCTGGCCGGCCTGCGCAAAGGCAAGCTTTTTGACGCAACGGTGCTCGTCGCTTCCCTGATCGTGATCGGCATTCCGATCTTCGTCCTGGGCTTCCTGATGCAGTTCTTCATCGGTGTCCAGCTGGGCTGGGCCAAACCCACTGTCAGCTCCGCCGCCACCGTCCAGGACCTGATCCTGCCGGCCATCGTGCTGGGCTTGGGTTCCTTTGCCTACGTCCTCCGGCTGACCCGGACCAGCGTGATCGAGAACATGAGCGCGGACTACGTCCGGACAGCCACCGCCAAGGGCCTGTCCCGCGGCCGGGTCGTTCGTGTGCACATCCTGCGCAACTCGCTGATCCCGGTGATCACCTTCCTGGGTGCTGATCTTGGCGCGCTGATGGGCGGCGCGATCGTGACTGAGGGAATCTTCAACGTTCCCGGCGTCGGAAACCGGCTCTACCGGGCCGTCACAACCGGTGAGGGTCCGACGGTGGTCTCGATCGTCACCGTCCTGGTCCTGATCTACGTTGTGTCCAACCTGCTCGTTGACCTGCTCTACGCCTGGCTTGACCCGAGGATCCGCTATGACTCCTGAGAACACCGTTCCCGCTGCCCGGAAGCCGCAGCCCGGCCGCGAGGCTGAACACTTCGTCGCAGACCTCGACGAGACCCCGCTCCAGGTCACCGACAAGGTCAAGGACGAGAATGCGCCGCTGAGCCTCTGGGGGGAGGCCTGGAAAAACCTCCGCCGCCAGCCGCTGTTCCTGATTTCCGCGTTCCTGATAGTTGTTGTTGTCCTGGTCAGCGTCTTCCCGGGGCTGTTTTCCCCGATCAATCCGCAGTCGGAGCCCTGCCAGTTGGCGAACTCCAACGGTGGTACCTCTGCAGGCCACCCGCTCGGGTTCACCCGGCAGGGCTGCGACGTGTATGCCCGCGTGATCTACGGGACCCAGTCCTCGGTGATCGTGGGGCTGTTCACCACCATCGGCGTGCTTGTCATTGGCGGCGTTATGGGCGCGTTGGCCGGCTATTACGGCGGCTGGGTGGACGCTATTCTGGCGCGCATCAATGACATCTTCTTTGCCCTTCCGCTGATCCTCGGCGCCATCGTACTGACCCAGTTGCCCGTTTTCCGGGCCAACCGGAACGTCTGGTCCCTGGTGGTAATCCTGGTGATCTTCGGCTGGCCGCAGATCGCCCGAATCACCCGCGGTGCCGTGATCGAGGTCCGGAACGCGGACTTCGTGACGGCTGCGCGGTCGCTGGGCGTTTCCCGGTTCCGCTCGCTCCTGCGCCACGTGATGCCCAACGCGCTCGCCCCCATCATCGTGGTGGCCACGATCTCGCTTGGCACCTTCATCGTGGCCGAATCCACGCTGTCCTTCCTTGGCATCGGGCTGCCGCCGAGCGTTATGTCCTGGGGTAACGACATCCAGTCGGCGCAGTCATCGCTGCGCTCCAACCCCATGCCGTTGCTCTACCCGGCCATCGCCCTGTCCATAACCGTCCTGAGCTTCATCATGCTGGGCGATGCCCTCCGTGATGCCTTGGATCCGAAAGCGCGCAAGCGATGAAAGGGGACGCCATGAACGCCTCTGTCGAAATTCACGAAGCGGAGACCGTTGTGCGGCCGCTGCTGGAAATCCGCGACCTGGCCATCACCTTCGCGACCAGCAACGGTGACGTCAATGCGGTCCGGAACGCGCACCTCACCGTGATGCCCGGCGAGACTGTCGCCATCGTCGGTGAGTCAGGCTCCGGCAAGTCGACGACTGCGCTGGCCGCCATCGGGCTCCTGCCCTCCAACGGCCGGGTCTCGGCCGGGCAGATCCTTTTCGACGGCGAGGATATTTCCAACGCCAGCGAGAAGCGGATGATCAAACTGCGTGGCAGCAGCATCGGCATGGTCCCGCAGGACCCGATGTCCAACCTGAACCCGGTCTGGAAGATCGGTTTCCAGGTCCGTGAGACACTCAAGGCCAACGGCCTGCCCAGCGGTCCGGACGACGTCGCGAAGGTCCTGTCCGAGGCGGGGCTGCCCGACGCGGCGCGGCGGGCCAAGCAGTACCCGCACGAGTTCTCCGGCGGCATGCGCCAGCGTGCGCTGATCGCGATCGGCCTGTCCTGCCAGCCGCGGCTGCTCATCGCCGATGAGCCGACGTCGGCCCTGGACGTGACCGTGCAGCGCCAGATCCTGGACCACCTGGACAAGATGACCACCGAACTCGGAACGGCCGTTCTGCTCATCACCCACGACCTGGGCCTCGCCGCCGAACGCGCCGACAAGGTCGTGGTGATGTACCGCGGCCAGGTCGTGGAATCCGGGCCTTCCCTGGAGCTGCTGCAGAACCCGCAGCACCCGTACACCCAGCGGCTGGTCGCCTCGGCGCCGTCGCTGGCGTCACGGCGTATCCAGGTCGCGAAAGAACTGGGTGTCGAAAGCGCTGACGTCCTGTCGCCCGCAACGGACGTTGTGGTGGAGCCGGCCATGACTGAGGAAGTCCTCAGGATTGAAAACCTGACAAAGGTCTTCAAACTGCGCTCCGGCTTCGGCAAGTCGACGGACTTCGCCGCCGTCGACGATGTCTCCTTCAGCGTCAGGCGCGGAACCACAACGGCAATTGTGGGGGAGTCGGGTTCCGGCAAGTCCACGGTGGCGCAGATGGTGCTGAACCTGCTGCAGCCCACGGCGGGGAAGATCATCTTCGACGGCGTGGACACCTCCACGCTGAACAGCAAGGAAATCTTCGCCTTCCGCCGGCGGGTACAGCCGATCTTCCAAGACCCCTACGGATCCCTGGACCCGATGTACAACATCTTCCGGACCATTGAGGAGCCGCTGCGGACCCACAAGATCGGGGACAAAGCCAGCCGCGAAAAGAAGGTCCGGGAGTTGCTGGATCAGGTGGCACTGCCGCAGTCCACCATGCAGCGGTATCCGAACGAGCTCTCCGGCGGGCAGCGTCAACGCGTGGCGATCGCGCGTGCCCTGGCGCTGGACCCCGAGGTGATCATCTGCGACGAGGCTGTCTCGGCCCTCGACGTCCTGGTGCAGGCCCAGGTGCTGAACCTGCTCGCGGAACTGCAGTCACGGTTGGGTCTGACCTACCTCTTCATTACCCACGACCTCGCTGTGGTGCGGCAGATCGCGGACCACGTCTGCGTCATGGAGAAGGGCAGGCTGGTCGAGACCGGCTCCACGGATGAGGTCTTCGACGCGCCGCAGCAGGACTACACAAAGGCACTGCTCAACGCCATCCCGGGTGCGCGGCTGATGCTGCCTCCGGAAGTGGCATGAGCTGATTGACCGAAGCACACGGCAGGAGCCGGTGTCCGCCTGCGGGGCGGACACCGGCTCCTGCCGCTTAATGCCTGCGTTCTTAGCGGCCGGCGGCGGATTCGGTCGAACCGGATTCCGCCTGCCCGGAGCCGGCGGACACGGACCCCGCCTGCCCGGAGCCAGCGGACACGGACCCCGCTGGCCTGAACCCCAGGTCGTCCAGCCGGCCGGCCAGCAGAAGACCCAGTGCCGTGTGCCCTGCGGGGTTCATGTGGACTCCGTCGGCCATGGAATTGGTGAGGTTGTAACGCGTCAACCAGTCGCCGACGCCCACAAAGGGGATTGAATTCCTGGCCGCCACAGTGCCCAGCAGCGTGTTGACTTCGCTGCGGCGTCCTCCGCCGTTGGCCGTCCCACGGGCGAGGGTCCCCACCATGGCCAGCCGTGCGTCGGGGTAGCGTTGCCGGATGCTGGCGATCAGCCGCTCGGCGTTGGCGGAAATCTGCGCATCGCTTGCCCCGCGGGAGGCATCATTGCCGCCGCCTTCGATCACAACAAGAGGCGGTGAGCCGTAGGGCAGCAGCCAGTCACCGTGCTGCAGGGCGTCGATGTAGTTACCAGTCGCTCCGTTGGATGCGACAAAGCCGGTGCCCCCGCGGCCGCAGAAATGGACCTCGTATCCCAGGCTGGCCAGTGCTCTCCGGGGCCAGGACGATGTGGGTTCGGACTGTGAATCACCAATCAGCACCGCGGTCCGGGAGATGTCCGCCACGACCATCTCATTGCGGCCGCTGGCCGGATTCCGGAAGACGGTTCCGGGCCGCAGGCTGCCCGGAATTGCCGATTGGGCATTCCGGACGGAAGGGCCAGTGACGGCTTCCGCACCGGGGCTGGCGGTCGTGGCGGGGGGAATCTGCCCGCAGCCTCCCACCAAGACGCCTGCGGCGATTATCGGGGCAACCAAGCGGGACAGGGCCGGGGCGATGCGCATTTGATGTCTCCGAGCTGGCTGCTGCTGTCAGAGCAAGCATGGGGCATCAGGGACGGAAAAGCCAGTGACTTTACTCACAGTCAACGCTCGATTTCCCGTGGTGCCTGACCCGGCCTTCCGACCGGAATGAGGGTTTTTAGGCCAATAAATGCCCAAGCGTTTAGAATGGAAGAAGGTGCCCTGTGCCAAAGGGGCGCATCCGTCGTGCGTTCCGGTTGGAAATGTCGCGATACAACAGCTGACTTCACCACTGAATCGAGCAATTACGCATGTCTGAAACCACCACCAACACCGCGGTAGCCACTGCATCGCGCAGTGACCTGCGCAACGTCGCGATCGTGGCCCACGTTGACCACGGCAAGACCACTCTGGTCGACGCCATGCTCAAGCAGACCAACTCCTTTGCCGCACACAACCACCTCGAAGACCGTGTGATGGACTCCGGTGACCTCGAGCGCGAAAAGGGCATCACCATCCTGGCCAAGAACACCACGGTGGCCTACAACGGACCGTCCTCCAACGGCGAGACCATCACCATCAACGTCATCGACACCCCCGGCCACGCCGACTTCGGTGGCGAGGTTGAGCGCGGCCTGTCGATGGTTGACGGCGTCGTCCTCCTCGTTGACGCTTCTGAAGGCCCGCTGCCGCAGACCCGCTTCGTCCTGCGCAAGGCGCTCGCGGCCCACCTGCCCGTGATCCTCCTGGTCAACAAGACCGACCGTCCTGACGCACGGATCGAAGAAGTTGTCCACGAATCCATGGACCTCCTCCTGGGCCTGGCCTCAGACCTCGCCGACGAAGTTCCGGACCTGGACCTGGACAAGATCCTCAACGTCCCCGTTGTCTACGCCGCTGCCAAGGTTGGCCGCGCCTCCCTCGAACAGCCCGCAGACGGTTCGGCTCCCGAGAACGAAGACCTCGAGCCGCTGTTCAAGGCCATCATTGAGCACATTCCGGCGCCGACGTACAACCCGAACGGTGTCCTCCAGGCGCACGTCACCAACCTGGATGCCTCCCCGTTCCTGGGCCGCCTGGCACTGCTGCGTATCTACAACGGCACCCTGCGCAAGGGCCAGACCGTTGCGTGGGCCCGCGCGAACGGTGAAATGAAGAACGTCAAGATCACCGAGCTGCTGGCCACCAAGGCCCTGGACCGTGTCCCGACCGAGTCCGCCGGCCCCGGCGAGATCGTCGCCGTCGCCGGCATCGAGGAGATCACCATCGGTGAGACCCTGACCGACGTGGACAACCCGCAGCCGCTGCCGCTGATCACTGTTGACGATCCGGCCATCTCCATGACCATCGGTATCAACACCTCGCCGCTGGCCGGCCGGGTCAAGGGCGCCAAGGTCACGGCCCGCCAGGTCAAGGACCGTCTGGACAAGGAACTGATCGGTAACGTCTCCATCAAGGTGCTCCCGACCGAGCGCCCGGACGCCTGGGAAGTCCAGGGCCGTGGTGAGCTCGCCTTGGCCATCCTGGTTGAGCAGATGCGCCGCGAAGGCTTCGAACTGACCGTCGGCAAGCCGCAGGTGGTCACGAAGACCGTCGACGGCAAGGTGCACGAGCCGATGGAGCACATGACCATCGACGTGCCGGAAGAGTACCTCGGCGCCGTCACCCAGCTCATGGCCGCCCGTAAGGGCCGCATGACGAACATGGCGAACCACGGCACCGGCTGGTGCCGGATGGAATTCATCGTTCCGGCCCGTGGCCTGATCGGCTTCCGTACCAAGTTCCTCACTGACACCCGAGGCGCCGGCATCGCGGCGTCCATCTCCGAGGGCTACGAGCCTTGGGCCGGTCCGATCGAGTACCGCACCAACGGTTCGATGATCGCTGACCGCGCAGGTGTTGTTACACCGTTCGCCATGATCAACCTGCAGGAACGCGGATCATTCTTCGTCCGCCCCACCTCCGAGGTTTACGAAGGCCAGATCGTCGGCGAGAACTCCCGGGCCGACGACATGGACGTCAACATCACCAAGGAAAAGAAGCTCACCAACATGCGTGCGGCTTCCTCCGACACCTTCGAGAACCTGACGCCGCCGCGCGACCTGACCCTCGAAGAGTCCCTCGAATTCGCCCGCGAAGACGAGTGTGTCGAGGTGACGCCGGAATCCATCCGTATCCGGAAACTCATCCTGGACGTCAACCAGCGCGCCAAGTCCAACCGGGCACGCGCGAAGGTCTAGTCACAGCGCCCGTCGCTGTCACGAAGGATGGTTTGTGAATAATGGAGCTGCCGGCATGGCAGGCGGTATTGCCGCCGCCGTGCCGGCAGCTCTTTTTGTTGCCCTCGCGGGCACCGCGCTGCATGGGCAGGACATCCTGGTGGGCGGCGTCGAGGTGCCGTGGGGCGCGGTTGCGGCGCTGGTCCTGCTTGGCGCCGTCG
Source organism: Arthrobacter sp. AL05 (assembly GCF_029960715.1). Taxonomy (NCBI): domain Bacteria; kingdom Bacillati; phylum Actinomycetota; class Actinomycetes; order Micrococcales; family Micrococcaceae; genus Arthrobacter; species Arthrobacter sp. AL05. Next base: position 124,035 of record NZ_JASBRC010000004.1, on the reverse strand, counting down.
AGCTGTGGCTCAGCGCCAGGTTTCGTTCCGCCCTTCCGACGGCGGTCTGCGGAGTCATCTGCTACGCGCTGACGGGCTGGTGGTCCACCCTGGAGAACGGCAGGCGGCTGATCATTGGCGACCTGGCCGGCAGCCTCTGGATCTACGGCATCGCGGTGGTCACCGTCGGCATGCTGGTGTGGGGTCTGCGCTACCGGCGCATCCAGGGGTAGGCCCGCTGCTCGGCACCCTCTCGCCCGTCGGACATGCCCATTCTTCGGTGCCCTTCTGCGGCGGACATGCCCATTCTTCGGTGCCACGCGTGCGCATGAGGGCACTATATCCATCCGTCGTCCGCGGCGGCGGACATGCTCATCCTTCGGTACCCCTTGGGCACCCCTTCGGCTGCGGACATGCTCATTCTTGACCGCAGAACAAGTTCGGCAATTGCCCGGAACGCTTGACCCGTTCTTTTGCACATGGCGTTGAACGGCACTGTTCCGACCGTTCGCTCGGGTGCCACGCTTTTTTTATGGTCACTGCCATAGATGTTCTGGCAAAATACGACGGCGTCGCCCGCGCCAAACACCTCGCTGCCGCCGGTGTCTCGAGCTTTCAGCTCGAGTCTGCGCTCGGCTCGGGTGCCGTATCCCGGGTGGCCCGCGGCGTTTACGCGCTTACCACCGCCGATGCCCGGCTTATCGCCATTCGGTCGCTGCCGGCCGAGCCTGCGTGTGCAACGGCCGCGCAGTTCCATGGTCTGTGGGTTCTTAAGACGCCAGTGCTTCCTCATGTCGCGGTTCCCCATAGCCGCAGCTACTCCGGTTTCGTATGCCACCGGTCCGCTGCGCCGCCCACTTTGGTGGACACTGTCGTTCAAAGCCTGCGATGCCTGCCGGACCTTGACGGCCTGGTGATTGCGGAGTCGGCCGTCGCCCTCAAAGGCGTACCGCTGTCCGGGCTGCGGCTCAGGCTGAGTGGCCGAAACGATGAGAGGGAGCGCCGAATCGTGTCCGCCATCGTCCCGCAGTCGCAGTCCATCATCGAATGCATGGCCCGGTACTGGCTGCGGAGCGCCGGATTCCATGTCGAGTCCCAGGTCAATATCCCCGGAATGGGTCATATCGATCTTATGGTGGACGGCAAGCTTGGCATTGAGACGGACGGCGCTGGCTTCCACATGGACCGGACAAGCTTCGAGGAGGACCGGCGTCGGTGGAACGTGATGACCCGGCGGGGCATACCGATCCTTGTCGTCAGCTATTCGTTACTCCTGAACCGGCCCGAGGAATTCATCGGCATGGTTCGGGACGCGTTGAACAGGTCGTCCGTCGCCGCCTAGCAATGGACATGCCCTGCCTGGGGAATTGTGCGGGCCAAGTGCGGTCGGGTTAGCGGAGGACATGTGCACTTTTCGCGGGCCGAACCGGTGGGCATGTCCACTGGAGGCGGCGCGTCGTGGGCATAGTGGTGATATGTCCAGTGGCCACGGTCACGGGAGGGCATGTCCGGTTGGGGTCCGGCGCGGCGGTGCAGGGGGGACCTCTTTGGCGGCCACCACCAACCGAAAGGGGATCACGTCGTCGGAACGGCGGGTCCGGACGGTGCACGCGTCGTCGTCGCGCGCAATGAGCTCGCCCAGGGCATCTGTGAATCCGCCCTCAATCCGGTATCGGACCACCACCCGGGTGCCGGGCTCGGCGGTGGCCAGGAACTCTTGGGGCGAAGGCATCGGTGAACTCACTTGTTCATCCTAGGGTGGCTTGATTCAATCGGACGGGCCCGTGTGACGCCCGGCTAGGTTCGCGGGAACCGGCTGGGAGATAATAGGCTCAGAAGTCAGCAGCCCGGCGCTCAGGCCGGGAGCAGTAATCCGGCAGCCGCCGGAACCAACGTGGAGAGGCCAGGGACGTGACCTACGTAATCGCGCAGCCGTGTGTAGATGTCAAGGACAAGGCATGTATTGAAGAATGCCCAGTCGATTGCATCTATGAAGGTGAACGCTCCCTGTACATCCACCCCGATGAGTGCGTGGACTGTGGTGCCTGCGAGCCGGTCTGCCCCGTCGAAGCCATCTATTATGAGGACGACACTCCCGAGGAGTGGGCGGACTACTACAAGGCCAACGTCGAATTCTTTGATGAGCTGGGGTCCCCGGGCGGGGCCGCAAAGGTCGGAAATACCCACACGGACCACCCGATGATCGCTGTCCTGCCTCCGCAGAACCAAGAGAACTAAGGCGGTTCCCGGTGGCACCTGCGCTGCGAAACTTCGGTCTCAGCCTGCCCGACTATCCGTGGGAGGCCATGGCACCGTATCTGGCCAGGGCCGCAGAACACCCCGGGGGAGTCGCCAACCTGTCCATCGGAACCCCGGTGGACACCACTCCCGAGGTGGTGCAGGAAGCACTGCGTGCAGCCTCAAACGCTCCCGGCTACCCGACAGTCCACGGCACCGCAGAGCTCCGGGAAGCCATCGCGGCATGGTTCGAACGCCGACGCGGCGTCCCCGGCCTGGATCCACAGGACATTATGCCCACGGTGGGCTCCAAGGAACTCGTGGCCTGGCTCCCGCTCCTGCTCGGCCTGAAGCCGGGCGACGTCGTTGTCCGACCCACAGTCGCCTACCCCACCTACGATATCGGTGCCACATTTACCGGGGCAGAGCACGTCCCGGCCGACGACCTCGATCAACTCGATGCCGGAACCCGGGCACGGGTGCGCTTGGTCTGGGTCAACTCGCCGGCGAACCCCACCGGCAGCGTCCGCGATGCCGAATCACTGCGCCGCATCGTACGCCAGGCCCGCGAACTCGGCGCCGTCGTCGCCTCGGACGAGTGCTACGCCGAACTCGGCTGGGGCGAATGGGACGTTCAGCGCGGGGGCTCCCCGGTCCCCAGTATCCTGGATCCCCAGGTTGCGGAGGGCTCCCATGAGGGACTCCTGGCTGTGTACTCGCTGAGCAAACAGTCCAACCTGGCCGGATACCGCGCGGCTTTTGTGGCTGGCGACCCCGCCATCGTGGCGAACTTGGTCAACAGCCGCAAGCACGCCGGGATGATCGTTCCGTACCCGGTCCAAGAAGCCATGCGCGTCGCCCTCGGCGACGACGTCCATGTGCAGGCGCAAAAGGACCTTTATCGCGGCCGCCGTGAACGCATTGTGCCAGCACTGGAACGGTTTGGGCTGGCGATTCACGAGTCCCGGGCAGGTCTCTACCTCTGGGCGACCGCCGGAGAGGCCACCTGGGAGACCGTCGGCCGTCTCGCTGACCGCGGAATCGTAGTGGGACCGGGCGTGTTTTACGGTGACGCGGGCAACGGATTTATCCGGGTTGCGCTGACGGCAAGTGACGAACGGATCGACGCGGCGGCCGCCCGTTTGGCCGTGGGGCCGTAGGAATGCTGTGACACGTGCCACATCCGGTGCGTTTAGGTCGGTCCCTGGTGGCCTTGGATTAGTGCCACCCGGGATCTGCCGGTAGTTTTTAACTGACTATCAATGGTGGCTTTCCACAAGAAGGCAGCGCAGCCGTTGGAATCCGTGGCTAAAACAGGTTCCGTGGGCAGCTTCACCAGAAGTTGGACCAGCTTTCTACAGGGGCCCCGAGGCCTCAGAGGAGACTCCATGACTGAGACCACCAGCGCAACCCTGCGGCACGCCGGCGGAGAGCTTGAACTCCCGCGCATCCAGGTTGTAGAAGGAAACGAAGGCTACGACGTTTCCAAGCTGCTGAAGCAGACCGGTGCCGTTGCATTTGACCCCGGCTTTATGAACACTGCGGCAACCACCTCCGCCATCACCTACATCGATGGTGATGCCGGAATCCTGCGCTACCGCGGCTACCCGATCGAACAGCTCGCCAAGCACTCCAGCTTCCTGGAAGTTTCCTTCCTGCTGATCTACGGCAACCTGCCGACCCCCACTGAGCTGGAAGCCTTTGACCAGCGGATCCGCCACCACACCCTGCTCCACGAGGAGCTCAAGGGCTTCTTCAGCGGCTTCCCGCGTGATGCCCACCCGATGCCGGTACTGTCCTCCGCGGTGTCCGCACTTTCCACGTTCTACCAGGACTCGCTGGATCCTTTTAATGCCGAGCAGGTGGAGGTCTCTACCTACCGGCTGCTGGCCAAGATGCCGGTTATTGCCGCGTACGCCCTGAAGAAGAGCATCGGCCAGCCAATGCTCTACCCGGACAACTCGCACAACCTAGTGGAGAACTTCCTGCGATTGAGCTTCGGCTTGCCCGCCGAGCAGTACGAGGTGGACCCGGTCGTCGCCAAGGCACTGGACCTGCTCCTGATCCTGCATGCGGACCACGAGCAGAACTGCTCGACGTCAACGGTCCGGCTCGTTGGTTCCTCCAACGCCAACCTCTTCGCCTCCGTCTCCGCAGGCATCAACGCCCTCTTCGGCCCTGCCCACGGCGGCGCCAACGAGGCCGTACTGAAGATGCTCCGCCAGATCCAGGCCGACGGCACCAAGCCCGAGGACTACATGGAGAAGGTCAAGAACAAGGAGGACGGCGTCCGGCTGATGGGCTTCGGACACCGTGTGTACAAGAACTACGACCCCCGGGCCAAGATCGTGAAGGCGACGGCGCACGAGATCCTCACGAAGCTCGGCGGCAACGACGAACTCCTCGAGATCGCCCTGCGCCTGGAAGAGAAGGCGTTGAATGACGACTACTTCATCCAGCGCAAGCTCTACCCGAATGTGGACTTCTACACCGGCCTGATCTACAAGGCCATGGGTTTCCCCGAGAAGATGTTCACCGTGCTCTTCGCGATCGGCCGTCTGCCGGGCTGGATCGCCCAGTGGCGTGAAATGATCAGTGACCCCAACACCAAGATCGGCCGTCCGCGGCAGCTCTACATCGGCGAGCCGGAGCGCAACTACCCCTCCGTGTAATGCACTCAAGAAGTACGACGCCGGCCGCTCACCCCACGAGGTGAGCGGCCGGCGTCGTATATATCTCTCCTCGGGATGGTGCCCATGGGTCCGGTGGTGACCATTTGCCGAGGTGGGACGCCGGTTGCCGGTGCGCCCCGGCGTCGTGCGGGCACATTCGTGCTAAAAAGGAATAATGCCCAAATTTGTCGACGCCGCAATCCGGCGCCAGGAAGTTGTCGAAGCGGTCTTCCGGATTGTCGCAGCCGATGGACTTGAACGGGCGTCGCTGCGCGAAGTCGCAGACGAGGCCGAACTGGCTGTCGGATCCGTCCGCCATTACTTCGCCAGCAGCGACGAACTTTTGGCCCATTCGTTCGGAGTGGTTGTGGACCGGGTCGTCGGCAGGCTGGAGTCCGCCGACGAGCGCCTCGCCGGGACCCGGCCCGGGACCCCGGAACACCATCGGGGCGTGTTAACCCTGCTGGGCGAGTTCCTTCCGCTCGACGAGGAACGCGCTGTCGACGCCTGCGTCTGGATGGCTTTTAAGAACGCAGCGCGGACCAAGCCTTTCCTCGCCGCGGAGGCAGACCGGAGCCACCGGGCCGTCGCCGCGATCGTCGGACGGCTCGTGATGGATCTTTCGTCCGCGGCCGGAACCGACGCCAGCCAGGACGAGCAGCGTTTGGTCACCGAAGCTGAGCGGCTGCTGGCCACCCTCGACGGCCTCACCATGCACGCGTTATTGCAGCCCGAATGGATGACCGCGCAGGTATGCAGCGACGTGCTGGAGGCCCATCTCACCGGACTGGGCAGCCACCCCGGCAGCCATTAACCTGGGCTGACGCGAGGAATACACTGGAGTCGTACGTCGTGCCAAGGAGGCAATTGGATGCACCACACAGGCGGGCCGGGTTGGCGGATCACCATGGATACTTCGGGTCCCATGCTCATTGCACTGTACCTTCGCGACGCGGCCGGGCTGGACGGCGCCGGGCATCCAGCCCTATGCCACGCGGCGCCGAAAATCCGGCCCGCTGACCACACACACCTCATCGCGGAGGTGGGCGGGGTTAGCGCGCTGAGGACGGAATGGGAGGCGTGGTGGGAACAACTCCTGAAAGCGCATCCCGAGATGTCGCCGGAACTGGGTCCGCCCGGCTTCCGTGACTTCGGCAATTCCCCTGCCCTCCGGCGGGTACTCCAGGCGCATTTTGGAGCTGCGCTGTCCTGGGCCCGGGAACGCCGCGGCGAGTACCTGACGTTGGAAGCTGAACGTGAAGTCGCTGGGTCGGTGCAGCTGCTGCAGGACATGGTGGATGACAGGCTGCTCGAGGTGGGCCGGGCCGCCAGGGATTTCACCCTGACCATCATTGAACTTCCACTTGCAGAACCCCGGGCCTGGTATCTGGAGCCGGACAAGATCGTGATGAGCTCTGAGCTGCTCTCCCAGCCGGAGCTGTTCCGCAGCTTTGTGCAGCCCGTGGTGGATTTGCTGGTCTGAGTTCCGCCGGTCCGTGCACTGCATGCGGACCGAACTCACCGCTTAGCGCGCCGGCTCTTCGGCGACGGTGATCCTGAGAAGCCCGGCCGGCATTTCCGCCGGCTGCCAGCCGTTGCGCTTCTGCCTGCTCCATTGGCGCCCGTCGACCTGGACTTCCGTGACGGAGAGGACCTTGGCGTTGGCAACCGCCCACTGGGCGACGGCCCACGCCTGGGCACCTTCGGTTTCCAGTACAAGGCTCCGGGCCTCCGTGGTGGCAGGAATTGCGCCAAAGTCGGCGGTCAGCCTGTCCTGCACGGCGGCCGGGTCGCCCGCCGCATCGGGGTCCCGCAGGGTGCAGTCGAGGCCCGCGGGGGTCTGTCCGGTCAGTGCGGAGGCGAAAGCACGGGCCATCGGCTCATGCGCCGCGTAAGCGTTCGGGTAGGCCGATCGCTGGACGCGCTGCGCGGCGTCGGTGATGGCCATGTTCTGGAAGCCCGGGATCTTCACCAGGGCATCGTAGAAGGCGTTGCTCGCATGGTGGGGATCCATCACCTGATCCGTTGTGCCCCAGCCCTGCGAGGGGCGCTGCTGGAAGAGGCCACGCGAGTCCGGGCCGGCTTCGTCGCCGTGGCCGATGTTCCGGAGCTTGGACTCCTGCATTGCCGTGGCCAAGGCAATACTGGCCGCCCGGGCCGGGAGGCCCCGCCGGACGGCGACGGCCGCGATCAAGCCGGCATTGGCGGCCTGATCCGCGGCAAGATCATCGCTGCTGCCACCCACAGCTGTACAACGTTCGGTGATAAGGACTTCCGAGCGCTGCAGGAAGGTCACGGCCGTGTAGATCCCGCCGGCGACCAGCGCGAGGGTCAGCAGCAGCACAAGCCGACGGCGCAAGCTGCCTCTGCGTGCCACGAACTACTCCCTCAGGCCCTGCCGGGGCCGCGGTATTCTGCCGACGGTTTTATCTTTGCGCACCCCGGCCTAGTTTGCGTGAAGTGCCTCGTTGAGTTCAACGGTTTGGCCCTTACGGGGGAGGACCTCAACCTCGCCGGTGGAGGAGTTGCGGCGGAACAGTAGATTGGGCACACCCGAGAGCTCAACGGCCTTGACGATCCGGCTGGTGTCTTCGCCGTCGGCGTCATTGGCGCCGACCACGCGGACGCGGGTGCCGGCCGTCACGTACAGGCCGGCCTCTACGACGGAGTCATCGCCGATGCTGATGCCCACCCCGGAATTGGCGCCCAGCAGTACGCGTTCGCCCAGCGAAATCTTTTCCTTGCCGCCGCCGGACAGGGTCCCCATGATCGAGGCGCCGCCGCCGACGTCGGACCCGTCACCGGCGACCACACCGGCCGAAATACGGCCTTCGACCATCGAGCTGCCGAGCGTACCGGCGTTGAAGTTCACAAATCCTTCGTGCATCACTGTGGTGCCTTCAGCCAGGTACGCACCGAGGCGGACGCGGTCGGCGTCGGCAATCCGCACGCCGGAGGGGACAACATAGTCGACCATGCGGGGGAACTTGTCCACGCCGTAGACGGTGACGGCGCCGCGCCTGCGCAGCCGGGCGCGGGTCAGTTCGAAGCCCTCAACGGCGGCCGGCCCGAAGCTGGTCCACACAACGTTGGGGAGCTTGCCGAAGATCCCGTCCAGGTTGATGCTGTTCGGCCTGACCAGGCGGTGGGAGAGCAGATGCAGGCGCAAGTAGGCGTCTGCGGTATCGGCGGGCGCTTCGTCAAGGTGGATCTGGACGAACACGACCTTCTGCTCGGTGCCGCGGTCAGCGTCAGCGCCGGTCGAGGCGATCTCGAGGAGCGCCTGGTCCGCGTTGGCTACATCCCGGAGGCTCTCGGCCGCAGTCCCCAGGGCCGGGGCCGGGAACCAGACATCCAGCACGGTGGCTGCACCGTTGCCGGTCGCGATCGTGGCAACGCCGTATCCGTAGGCGGAGCGGGCGTCGGCGGGCACGGCGGAAGAAGCGGTTTCAGTCATGTTCCCAGTGTATCGACGGCGGCTGCGGTGGCCGAAACCGGCACCTTCCACATGACCGGGTGGTTGACGCTGACGGGGTTACCCGGAATGCCGCATACGCGGGACGGCCAGGGAGGCCAGCGGATAAAGTGGGAGGGTGACTGCCCCGGACCCGAACCTGCACCCAAACGCCCGCACCCACGCTGCCGCCCGCCTGGACCTGCACCAGGACGTTGCCCTGCTGACAGCGCAGCTGATCGACATTTACAGTGTTTCCGGCGCTGAGGGGGAACTGGCCGACGCGGTGGAGCATGCCCTGCGTGCCATCAACGGGCTGGACGTGGTCCGCGACGGTGACGCAATCATTGCCCGGACCAATCTGGGCCGGGCCGAACGGGTTATCCTGGCCGGGCACCTGGACACGGTGCCGCTGCCCGCGACGGACGGCTCCCTTGGTACCGTACCGTCCTACTGGCCCTCGGGCGCGCCCGGAAAGGGGATTCTCTACGGGCGCGGTGCCACCGATATGAAGGGCGGCGTCGCGGTTCAGCTGGCCCTCGCGGCAGGGCTGTTCGACGCAGGCGCGGAGCCGGACAAGGACGTGACGTTCGTCTTCTACGACCACGAAGAGGTTGAGGCCGTCAAGAGCGGACTGGGCCGCTTGGTCCGTAACCACGGCGGCCTGCTGGACGGGGACTTCGCGATCCTGCTGGAACCCACGGACGGGACGGTCGAGGGCGGGTGCAACGGCACGATCCGCTTCGAGGTGACCACCGTTGGCGAAGCGGCGCATTCGGCCCGCGCTTGGATGGGCAGCAATGCAATCCACGCAGCCGCGCCAATCCTTGCCCGGCTCGCCGAGTACCAACCCCGCACCATCAACGTGGACGGGCTGGACTACCGCGAGAGCCTCAACGCGGTGAAAATCAACGGCGGAACCGCCGGAAACGTCATCCCGGACCGCTGCGTTGTCGAAATCAACTATCGCTTCGCCCCGGACAAATCCCCGGACGACGCCGAACAGCACGTCAGGAAGCTGCTGGCGGGATTCGACGTCGTTCGCACCGACGCTGCAGCGGGCGCCCGGCCCGGGCTGAACCACGCGGCCGCCGCGTCCTTCGTGGCTGCCGTGGGTGGGGAGCCGAAACCAAAATACGGCTGGACCGACGTCGCCCGCTTTAGTGAGTTGGGCATCCCCGCGGTGAACTTCGGCCCGGGGGACGCTTTGCTGGCGCACAAGGACAACGAGCATGTCGAGGCCGATGCGATCCGCGAATGCCTGCGTGCGCTGCGGAGCTGGCTCGCCGGCTAGCACCGCCAAACAGCAAAAAAGGTCCGGAACCCTGGTTCCGGACCTTTTTCGTGCTGCGAGCGAACTATTTGGTGTCGACGGTTACCTGGCCTTGGCCATACCGCCGGCTGCTTTTTTCGAGCCACGGCGTTCGATCCAGATGGCCAACCGGGATACTGCCAGGTTGATCAGGATGTAAATCGCCGCGGCCACAAAGAAGATGGGGAAGAGGAACTGCGGGCCGAGGAAGTCCGCCATGACCTGCACGGCGCGCAGGAGCTCACCGTACGCCACGATGTACCCCAACGAGGTGTCCTTAAGAAGCACAACAAGCTGGGCTACAAGCGAGGGCAGCATCCGGCGGATCGCCTGCGGCAATTCAATGAACATACGGGATTGGAAGCTGGTCAGGCCGATGGCCAGGCCTGCTTCACGCTGGCCCTTAGGCAGCGACTGGACGCCGGCGCGGATGATCTCCGCGAAGATCGCAGCGTTGTAGAGCACGAGCCCTGCAACGACGGCGACGTAGGAACTGGTCCCGAACACCAGCAGTACAAAGAACATCATCAGCACCACTGGCATGCCGCGCAGGAATTCCAGGACAACCCGGATCGGAATCCGGATCGCCGGTACCAAGGAAATCCGCAGCAGGCTAATGACCAGGCCCAGCGGGAAGGCAATGACGGCAGCGACGGCCGCTGCGGTCAGGGTGGCGCCAAGCCCGTCGCCAATGAGTTTCCAGACGTCGGGATTGCCGAAGATTTCCCAGCGGCGCGCCTCGAAGATCCCCTGCGAGGCAAGGGTGGCGATAGCCAAGGCCAGCAGCCCGGCGATCAGGAGCGCACCGATGACAGAAGCGATCAAAGAGATGCGGCGGGCCTTGGGCCCGGGGACGTCGTAGAGAACGGAAGTCATCGGGCGATCGCCACCTTTCGTTCAACGCGGGCGGCAAAGATGCCGAGCGGGATAGTGATCAGGAGGTAGAAGAAAGCGACTCCGGCAAGGACCCAAAGAACCTTGTCACCATTGGCGTTCGCCAGTTGCTTGCCCTCGCCGAAGAGTTCAAGGACAAAAAAGGCGCCGGCAACCGAGGAGTTCTTCACGAGGGCGATCAGGATATTGATCATCGGTGGAATCACGGTGCGCAGGGCCTGCGGCAGGACAATGTGGGAGAGCACCTGGCCGAAACCCATACCGATACTGCGTGCAGCTTCAGCTTGGCCTACTGGAACGCTGTTTACACCGGACCGGACGGCCTCGGCGATAAAAGCGGAGGTGTAAGCGCTCAGGGCGATGATCGCGGCAACTTCGAACTGCTGGAACGTCACACCCAACCGCGGCAGCACAATGGCGGCGAAAAAGAAGGCAATGGTCAGGGGGGTATTGCGGACAATTTCGACATAGAACATGCTGAACCCCCGCAACGCCGCCACCGGGGAGACGCGGGCTGCTGCCAGCAGGGTACCGACGATCAAGGAGATAATGCCGGAAACGACGGCAAGAAAAAGGGTTCTGAGAAATCCGTCCCAATACGCCGGGAGGTTTTCAATGATGACGTCCATAGGGTCCTTCAGCTGCGTTGAGGGGGCCAGGCGGAAGACGGAAATGGCGGCGGCCCGCGCCGGTCAAGGCACTTGCCGCCGCCACACCGGCTAGTAGCGGTTGATGGCGGGGAGTTCCGGGACGGTCTTGATGACCTTGCCCGCGGTACCTTCCCAAGCCTTCTTGTAGGTGTCGTCCTTGGCAAACGCTTCGAGCTGGTCGTTGATCCAGCCGCGGAAGGCGGTGTCGCCCTTTTTCAGGCCGATGCCGTAAGGCTCCTTGGTGAACGTCTGGTCAGAAGCCAGCTTGAAGGCCTCCGGCTCCTTGTCGACAAATCCGGCGAGGATCACGTTGTCGGTGGTGATGGCTTCAACCTGCTTGTTGCGCAGCGGCTCAAGGCAGGCGGAGTAGGTTGCTGCCGGGACAAGCTCAGCTCCGTACTTCTCCACGATGGTGCCGGCCGGTGTTGAGCCGGTCACGGAGCAAACCTTCTTGCCCTTGACGTCCTCGGGCTTGGTGATGGAGGTGTTGTCCTTGTTCACCATCAGCGCCTGGCCGGCTTCGTAGTACGGTCCGGCGAAGTCGACCTCGTTTTTACGCTTGTCGCTGATCGTGTAGGTAGCGACGATGATGTCGACCTTGCCCTGCTTGATGAATTCCTCGCGGTTGGCGGACACCGTTTCCACCCACTCGATCTTGTCGGCGGGGATGCCCAGCTTGCCGGCGATGGCCTTGCCGATTTCGACGTCGAAGCCCACCGGCTTGCCGTCCAGGCCCTTCTGGCCGAAGAGCGGCTGGTCAAACTTGGTGCCAATGGTGATCTTGCCTGCCGAGGAGAGCTTCGCCATGGTGGTGTCGGCTGCAAAGCTCGGCTTCTCGGCGACCGGCGGGGCGCTGGTGGTGGTGCTGCTGCTGCCGCCGCAAGCGCTCAGGCCGAGGGCTACTGCAGCGGATGCTGCGATCAACAGGGATTTCCTACGGGTCAAAAATGCCTTCATGGCATTCCTTTCATTGGAGGGCCATTGGTGGACGGCCAGGATGCGAATCGTATGGTCGGCTAATGGGTCAACAGCTTGGACAGGAAGTCCTTGGCGCGGTCGGTTTTGGGATTGGTGAAGAACTCCTCAGGCGTGGCGTCCTCGATGATTTCACCGTCGGCCATAAACACCACGCGGTCCGCTGCCTTGCGGGCGAATCCCATCTCGTGCGTTACCACGATCATGGTCATGCCGTCCTTCGCCAACTGGACCATCACGTCGAGGACTTCGTTGATCATTTCCGGGTCAAGGGCCGAGGTGGGCTCATCGAAGAGCATAACCTTGGGTTTCATGGCCAGGGCCCGGGCGATCGCGACGCGCTGCTGCTGTCCGCCGGAAAGCTGGGCGGGGAGTTTTGGGGCCTGATGTCCGACGCCGACGCGCTCCAGCAGCGTCATAGCTTCCTTGTCGGCCTGCGCCTTGGACTCGCCCTTGACCTTAATCGGCCCGAGCGTGACGTTTTCCAGGATCGTTTTGTGCGCGAAGAGGTTGAAGGACTGGAACACCATTCCGACGTCGGCCCGCAGCTTGGCGAGGTCTTTGCCCTCGGCGGGCAGTTCCTTCCCGTCAATGGTGATGACGCCGTCGTCGATCGTTTCGAGGCGGTTAATGGCACGGCAGAGCGTGGACTTGCCGGATCCCGACGGTCCGATGACAACAACAACCTCGCCCTTGCGGACGTTCAGGTTGATGTCCTTCAGCACGTGCAACTGGCCGTAGTGCTTATTGACGGCATTCAGGGAGACGAGAGCATCGCCGGGCACTTGAGTAGTCATAAGAAGAATCTAGCGAACATCGGCGGCATATGACCGCAATCACTCCTACTTCCTACGGATCGTAATTGAAGAGATACCTGCAGGTCAGAGACTCTGGGGCAACCTCGGGTAACCTCCGGCGCTGCGGACCGGCACTGCGCGCAGCGGTGTCCCCGCGGGCTGAGCCGGTGGGCCGGGGCATCCGCGCTACCCTGTGGGCCGGGGCATCCGCGCTACCCTGTGGGCATGAGTACAGATTCGCAGCAGCACGATCAGCCGGCCGGCGCCGCAACGACAGCCGGCAACACACCCGGCGCAGGCGCCGGACAGCCGCCAGCCAGCGTTGGTGAGGCGCCGCCGGTCGCCGGGATCCGGCATAAGGGTCCGCTGGAATTGCGGCGCAAAGCTGCCAAAGTCACGATGTCCGACAGCACGCTGCTGGATACGAAGGGTCCGGGCCAGTTCGTCCACACCGACCCGTGGCGTGTCCTCAGGATCCAAAGCGAGTTTGTCGAAGGGTTCGGTGCGCTGGCGGACCTGGGCCCGGCGGTCAGCGTATTCGGCTCGGCCCGGACCGTACCCGGCAGCACTAACTACGAACTCGCCGTCGAAGTGGGACGTCAGCTGGCAGAAGCCGGGTTGGCCGTGATCACCGGCGGCGGCCCCGGTTCGATGGAGGCAGCCAATAAGGGCGCAGTGCAGGGCAACGGGGTGTCTGTGGGGCTCGGCATCGAACTGCCCTTCGAGCAGGGGATGAACCAGTGGGTGGACCTGGGTATCAACTTCCGTTACTTCTTCGCCCGCAAAACCATGTTCGTGAAGTACGCCCAGGGGTTCATTGTGCTCCCGGGCGGCCTCGGGACACTTGATGAACTCTTCGAGGCTATGGTCCTCGTCCAGACCCGGAAGGTCACCTCCTTCCCGATTGTCCTGATCGGCTCAGACTTCTGGGCGCCGATGCTGGCGTGGATTCAAAACACGCTGGTCTCCGAGGGAATGATGTCAGCGGAGGATCTGGACCTGCTGCAGGTCGTGGACGACCCGGCCCTGGCGGTCGCGCTGGTTGTGGAGGGCGCCGCACGGCACCGGAATCCCAACGGGACAAGCACCTCCAGCGGAACGGTAAACGGCTCCGGCCCAGAAACAGCCGGCGGCACGCGCGGCTGACCGCCCGCCCGCCCGCCGGAGGAGCGCCCGTCTGGCACGATGGGAGAGTGAGTTTTTTCCTGGTCCTTCTTGCGGTCGCGCTGACCGGCGCCGCGTTCCTCCTTGGCACCGGCAACGCGTCGAAGATCTTCCGCGGCCGCCGGGGCACAGACTCCGGCGAGCTGCACGCCCTCGATGACGGCTTCGACCAGCCGGTTGCCAACCTTCCGCCGGTGCTGCTTCCGGCCCAGGCCGTGCCGTCCGACGTCGACCGGCTGCGTTTTGCTGTGGCCCTTCGCGGTTACCGGATGGACCAGGTGGACGAGGTGCTCGATGAGTTGCGGGACCAGCTCGCCGCCAAAGACGGCACCATCGCGGATCTTGGCGCTGAACTCGCACGCCGTCGGCGGGAACCGTGAGAAGTGAACCGCCGCAGGCCCGGGCGCCGGCGGCCGAGCATGTTCCGGCCAGGCGGGGTGTAGCCGGGCTGGCTGTCGGGCTGGCTGCCCGGCTGGCGGGCTGGCCATGGTGGGCCCAGGTGGCCGGGCTCTACGCCGCCGCCCGGTTCATCAGTGCCTGCATTTTTACGGCCGCCGCCCTGCACCAGGGCCCCAATCCTTGGTTCCCGGCGAAGCCGGACTATTGGTCGTTCATAAATATCTGGGACGCCCGCTGGTATGGCGAAGCACTCCAAAACGGCTACCCGGACGTCTTGCCGACGGACGGTGCCGGAAACGTTCAGGAGAACGCGTGGGCGTTCTACGCGCTCTTTCCCATGCTGGGCCGGGTGGTCGCCGGGCTGACCGGAATGACCCCCGCGTTCGCCCTGACGCTTATTGCCATGCTCTGCGGTCTGGGTGCGGCACTTGTCATCTACCGGCTCTTCCGGCTCCGGGCCACACCCGGCGCCGCGCTGTGGGGAACGGTGTTGGTTTCCACCTTCCCGGTGTCGCCGGTGCTCCAGGTGCCCTACGCCGAGTCGCTGAACCTGCTGTTGCTGTCCACCGCCCTGCTGCTGGTGATGGAGCGCCGCTACCTGTGGGCCATGCCGGCCGTCGTACTGATGTGCCTGTCCCGGCCCACCGGGGTGCCGTTCGCCGCGATGCTGGGGATGCTGTTCCTCCTCCGGGTGTGGCAGCACCACCCCCGCACCCGCCGGCCGGCCCTCGGGGATGGTCCCGGGACCGGCGCCGCGGCGCGGTCCCTGGCGGCCACCCACAGCAGGACCGAACTCTGGTCGCTCGGCGGGCTGACGGCGGTTAGCGGAATCGCCGCCCTCGCCTGGCCGGCAATCGCCTGGTACGTTACCGGCGACCTGCAGGCCTATACAAAAACTGAAACCGTCTGGCGCGGCGAGGAATTGGTGCCGCTAAAACCCTGGTTCGACACCGGAATTCTGCTCTTCGGCCCGGTTATCGGGGTGCTGGCGCCTTTCGCTTTCGTTGCGCTGTTCGCGGCGGCCATGATGTCCCGCCCCGTGCGTGCGCTGGGCGCTGAACTGCGGCTGTGGTGTGTCTGTTACCTGGGCTACCTGCTGGTCTTCCTGCACCCCCAGACCAGTACGTTCCGGATGCTGCTGCCGCTCTTCCCGCTGGCCCTCAGCGCGGCCTTCATCTCCCGGTCCCGCGCTTACCGCGGCACCCTGGTGATTATGTTCCTGCTGCTGCAGATGGTCTGGATCGTGTGGCTGTGGGCCTGGGCGCCACTGCCCGGCGGAGGGGACTATCCGCCGTGACGCGGAGCACCTTTGGGCGCAGCCGGCCCGGTGCGGCGCGGCGCGTCGGAAAGTCCAGCGATTAGCTACAGCCGCGTTGTTACGCGATAATAGCTGGTAAGCAAGGACAAGAAGCAAACTGAGTATGTGGCCCTGGTGGTACCCATCACGGCTGCCGGGCAGCTTGATTGACTAAGCGGACGCAGCCCGGCCGGGCTGGTATGTCACTGGACTAATGGAGGGGATATTCCTTATGGCGGCAATGAAACCACGCACCGGCGACGGCCCGATGGAAGTTACCAAAGAAGGACGAAGCTTGATCATGCGTGTGCCGCTCGAAGGCGGCGGACGGCTCGTGGTCGAACTCAACTCCGCTGAAGCTGCCAATTTGAAGGAATGCCTCGTCGGCGTTACCGAATAGCTTCGCTGAATGCTCTGACAACGGGCGGGGTCCGCAGCCGGGTGGCTGCGGACCCCGCCCGCTGTTGTGGTGCGGGACCTGCCGGCCGCGTAACCGTGGAGCTGCCCTGCTACTTCTTGACTGCGACCAGCAGGCCGTCGCCGGTCGGGAGCATGGCTGAGGCGAGACGGTCGTCCTCACGGATGGACTTGCCCACCTGGCGGAGGATCACGGTGGTGGCCTCACGCGCGGCAGGGTTGGCGACGCGGTCCTTGTCCAGCGCATCGTTGACGATCAGCAATCCGCCGGACTTGAGCAGCCGGACTGCCTGTTCCACATAGCCGGGGTAGTTGGGTTTGTCGGCGTCAATAAAGACCAGGTCGTAGGCGCCGTCTGTCAGCCGGGGGAGGACGTCGCGGGCGCGGCCGGAGATGGTCCGTGTCCGGTTAGCCGGGCTGCCGGCCTCCTGGAACGCCTCCCGCGCGGCCTTGAGGTGTTCGACGTCGACGTCGATGGTGGTCAGGACGGCGTGCGGACCCAGCCCGCGCAGGATGCAGACTCCGGAGACCCCTGCGCCGGTGCCGATTTCGACGGCGGTCTGGGCCTTGGAAGCGGCAGCCAGGACGGTCAGGACAGCACCCACGCCGGGGCCGACCGGGGTGACTCCCAATTCGAAGGACCGTTCGCGCGCGTGCAACAGGACCTCATCCTCGGCAGGCAGATCTTCTGCGTAGGACCAGCTCGTAGACTTATCGGCGCTCATGGATTCGCTTTCTGGGCGGCAGGGGATAGTTCCCTCCAGCGTACTGGGTCAGGGGGGACCCGGCAGGCAGGCGCCACCGCTGGCGCGGTCACAGTGCACTCGCCGCCGTGGGCACGGCCGGCCGGCGCGGGCCGCCGGTTCTGCCGAGGGCGGAAGGGTGGCCGGCGTCAGGAAATTCCCAGAAAATTTTGAAAAGATGGATATCCGCTCATCCGCGTGGTGATCGGCGCCGAATCAAGGATGCCGGAGCTTGCAGCCGCAAGCACCGTCCACGGCGTAAGCACCATCCACGAGGGGAGCGGACAATGTCGGTAGTGGCAGCTGTCCCTGTAGCTGAAGAGTCCCAGGCCGCGGCGGAGGCCGTATGGGTCCGGCCCACCTGGGAGGAAGTGGTGACCAACCACTCCGCCAAGGTGTACCGGCTCGCGTATCGTCTCACCGGCAACAAGTACGACGCCGAGGACCTTACCCAGGAAGTATTTGTCCGGGTCTTCCGTTCGCTGGAGAACTTCAAACCGGGCACCCTGGACGGTTGGCTGCACCGGATCACCACGAACCTGTTCCTGGACCAGGCGCGGCGCAAAAGCCGGATCCGCTTCGACGCGCTGGCTGACGACGCAGAATCCCGCCTGCCCGGCCGAGAGCCCGGCCCGGAACAGAGCTTTGAATTCAACAACCTGGACGTCGACGTGCAGGCTGCCCTGGAGGAACTCCCGCCGGACTTCCGTGCCGCCGTCGTCCTCTGCGACCTTGAGGGGCTCTCCTATGACGAGGTCGCCGTCGCTTTGGGCATCAAGCTCGGTACCGTCCGCTCCCGGATTCACCGCGGGCGCACCATGCTTCGGGAGAAGCTGGCCCACCGTGACCCGAGGCCGCCGCAGTCCGCCAAGGCGTCGCTGAAGCCGCGGCTGAAGATGCCGCGCATTGCCGGCCTCCTCTGAACCAGGCGATGCGTCTGCTCCAGCGACTGCTCCGCTTTCCGCACAAGCGTCGGAGCCGGCACCGGGACTCATGCCCGGACTGCCAGCTGCAGAAGCGCCGGGAACGGCAGTACCTGGAGCGGCTGCGCGGAGCGGACGTGCCCGTGGCCAGCAGCGACCTCACTGCACGACTGCTGGCGCGCACCGCGGAACTCGCCAGCGCTGAGCAGCCGGACCGCCGTCCGCCGTCAACGGTCCCTGGCCGCCGCCCCGTGCTGCGTGCCTCGGCGATCGCGGCCGGCAGTGCTGCGGCCGCCGCGGCCTTGCTCGGCGGATCGGCCTATCTGATGGGCGCCGACCCTGCCCAGCGGCCCGGCGTCGCGCCCGCCACAGCGTTTTTCCAGCAGGATCCTGCTGGTTTCGGGGCCGATGCCATGGACGGAGCGTCCGGCGCGCCAGCGGGCTGGAGCCTCACCGGCGAACCCGATTTCACTCCGGCCGGCTCGCTGAGCACGGCCCAGCTGACCATGCTGCGCTCCGAGGGGTGGTCCTGCCCCGTGCTCCGTGAACTCGGCTACCACCTGATCTGGGCCAGGGGCCGGGTGCTGACCGGCGGCGACGTTGTGGAGCTGCGCCTCACGGACGGCCGGCATTTCACCACCATCCTCGAACAGCACGGCGCTCCGGACCGGCAGCGCGGCCCGGCAGGGCAGTCCGGCTTTCCTGAAACCGCCCCGCCACTGAACCCGCTCACGGGCCACCCGGCACCACTGGACGGCTTCACCTCAGCGGTGTTGCCTGCGGGGAACGCCGCAGCGGGCGTGGAGCCAGGGGTTGGCGCGAGCCAAGGCAGCCTCTGGGTAAATCATGCCGCGCCCTTCGCTGCCATCTACAAGGCGGACCAAACTACCTTCACCTACGTCTCGGACCAGCCCGCGGAGCGGACAGGCGAGGCCGTGGCCGCCCTGGTCCGGGCCCGTAACTTGGCCGTCGGAACGGCCGCCGGCCAGGGCCAGGAACCGCAGGGAACGATCCACGGCCCTGCGACGGCGGACGTCGGCGGTCCGGAGTCCGGGCCCGGGCACGATTTCATCAGCCGGATGGAACGGGGCATGGGCAGGATTCTGGAGTTGCTGGCACCGTGACGTGCGGATTTGGTGGGGTCACGCGCCGGGTATTCCGGCCGAATCGTCGCGGCCCCGCGTGAGAGGGTAATCTTCGTACAATGCTTGGAATCAATGGACCGGAGTTCCTCCTTCTGCTGATCATCGGCCTTCTGGTGATTGGCCCCAGCAGGCTGCCCGAATACACTCAGAAACTTGCCAACATCGTTAAGGAAGTCCGGCGGATGGCGTCGGGGGCCAGAGAGCAGATCAAGGACGAAGTCGGCATCGACATCGACGACGTTGACTGGAAGAAATACGATCCCCGGCAGTACGATCCGCGCCGGATCATCAAAGAGGCGCTGCTTGACGATGACACCAAGCCGGTCAGCGGCGGCGCCCCGGCGGCGGCAGTAGCCACCGTTGCGGCAGCTGCGTCGGTTCCCCGGCCGGACCGAATTGTCGAGCGGCTCCCGGACGGCGAGCAGGCGCCCTTCGACTCGGAGGCTACTTAACTGGCTGCAGGCCCAGCGACTTTCCGTTGAGCCCGCGCGGGATGGCACCGATTCTGCCGGCAATGTCCAGCAGCGCCGCGGCGGCGGGAGTTTCGGGCCTGCCCAGCACCAGCGGGACACCGGTGTCGCCCCCCTCCCGCAAGAGAATGTCCAGCGGAATCTGTCCCAGCAGTGGAACATCAGTTCCCACAGTCGCTGAGAGCCGCTCGGCCAGCATGGCGCCGCCGCCACTGCCGAACAGCTCCATCCGGCCGCCGTCGGGCATTTCAAGGTAGGACATGTTCTCCACAACACCGGCGACGACTTGGCCGGTCTGGGTCGCGAGGGCACCCGCCCGCTCGGCCACATCCGCAGCAGCGGCCTGGGGAGTGGTCACCACGAGGATCTGGGCTTGGGGCAGCAGCTGGGCCACGGAGATGGCGATGTCACCGGTGCCGGGCGGAAGGTCCAGGAACAAGGCGTCGAGATCGCCGAAGTAGACGTCGGTGAGGAACTGCTCCAGCGCCCGGTGCAGCATGGGCCCGCGCCAGGCGACAGGCTGGTTGGCGGTGACGAACATACCGATCGAGATGACTTTGACCCCGTAGGCGACCGGCGGCAGGATCATGTCATCGACCCGGGTGGGGGACTGGGTGATGCCCATCAACGCCGGGACGGAGAAACCGTAGACGTCGGCATCGACGATCCCCACCCGCAGGCCACGTGCCGCGAGGGCGCAGGCGAGGTTTACCGTCACTGAGGACTTGCCGACGCCGCCCTTGCCGCTCGCGACGGCGTATACCTTGGTCAATGATCCGGGGTCGTTGAACGGGATGCCGCGTTGGCCGCCGGCACCGCGGAGCTGGTCCTTGAGGGCGTCGCGCTGTTCCTGGGTCATGACTTTCAGCTCGACCTCGACGCCTGTGACGCCCGGCACGGCGGACACTGCCGACTCGCAATCGGCGGTGATGGTTCCGCGCAGCGGGCAGCCGGCAATGGTCAGGAGTACAGAGACCCGTACCTGCCCGGCCGCGGAAATCTCCGCCGCTTCCACCATGCCCAATTCAGTGATCGGACGGCGGAGCTCCGGATCGATGACGGTGGCGAGTGCGGCCTGCACTGCCCCGGCCAGCGGGGAGTCCGGGACGGTGCCGGGGGTGGTGCTGTCCTGGCTGAAGCTCATGCGGTAGGTGCTCAGTTCTCGGGGAGTACGGGGGGCGCAGGCGCGCCGGCATGGTCCGCGCCGGCGTTGTTCTGCTGTTCGGCCAAGGCGCCGGACTTCTTATTTGCCCTGGGCTTGCTCTCAGACCGGACCCGGGGGATCTGCTGGGTCCGGGGACTGCGCTGTTTGTCGCGGCGTTCCTTCAGTTTTTCCTTGACCTTGTCCCGCGGCGACTCGTGAACACCTGCGGACGGATCGTGGGTGCGCAGTTCCTCCTGTGCTTCCAGCATGTCCTCCAGCAGGCTCCGCAGCTCGGCCCGGACGTAATCGCGGGTGGCGACTTCGCGCAGGGCGATGCGCAGCGAAGCGAGTTCCCGGGTCAGGTATTCGGTGTCGGAGAGGTTCCGCTCTGCCCGCTGGCGGTCCTGCTGCAGGGAGACGCGGTCACGGTCGTCCTGCCTGTTCTGGGCCAGCAGCAGCAGCGGCGCGGCGTAGGAGGCCTGCAGTGAAAGCATAAGGGTCAGCAGGGTATACCCGAGGGCCCGGGAGTCGAACTGCCATTCGGAGGGCGCGAATGTGTTCCACCCCAGCCAGATGACGACGAACACCGTCATGTAGACCAGGAACTGCGGGGTGCCCATAAAGCGGGCGAACCCTTCAGTGGTCTGGCCAAAGGCGTCCGGGTTGGGGGAGAACTTCGGCAGGATCCGCTGGCGGCCGCTCAGGGGCGTATCGAGGCCGCCCCTGTCGGCTTTGCTGCCCGGCCGTGCCTGGGGGTTCCGTGCTGCGCTGATATCAGCCAATGCGGCCTCCAAGCTTCCTTATCGGGACATCGTCCTCGTGGGCGCGCCAGTCATCGGGCAGCAGATGATCCAGCACATCGTCAACAGTCACCGCCCCTACAAGCCGACCGTCGCTGTTAACAACGGGGAGCGAGTTGAGGTTGTAGGTGGCCAGCGTCCGGGCCACCTCGCTGATGTGCGCGAGGTCCGAGACCGGTTCCAGGGTCTTGTCCACGAGGTTGCCCAGCGGTTCGGGCGGCGGAAAGCGGAGCAGCTGCTGGATATGGACGACGCCCAGGAAACGGCCCGTAGGCGTCTCCAACGGGGGCCGGGCAATAAAGATCGACGACGCCAGGGCGGGTGAGAGCTCTTCGCGGCGCACATGGGCGAGGGCTTCCGCGACGGTGGCTTCGGGAGGCAGGATGACTGGGACCGGGGTCATCAGGCCGCCGGCGGTGTCCTCGTCGTATTCAAGCAGCCGCCGGACGTCTTCTGCGCCTTCGGGTTCCATCAGTTGCAGCAGTTCTTCGGCCTGGGCGCTGGGAAGCTCCGCGAGGAGGTCGGCGGCGTCGTCCGGGTCCATTTCCTCCAGCACGTCTGCCGCGCGGTTCACGTCAAGGGCGGAGAGGATCTCGACCTGGTCGCCTTCGCGCATCTCCTGGAGGACGTCGGCCAACCGTTCGTCCTGAAGTTCGCTGGCGACCTCGAAGCGGCGCTTGTCGCTCATTTCCTGGAGCGCCTCGGCAAAGTCGGCAGGCTTGAGGTCCTCGTGGGTCGCGACGAACTGGGTTGCTGCCTGGGGTTCGGTGTGGGCGCCCTGCTGCGCGTCGGCCCAATCGATAATCATGGTCTCGTTGCGGCGGAGCCGGCTCAGCGGGGAGAGGGAATGCCCGCGGCGGACAAAAAGCTTGCTGACAAACCAGTCGCCGGAGCGGTGCTTGTCCATCGCGATGTCCTCGATTGTGGCATCTCCGCTGCCGTCGGCGAGGGTCACACGGCGGTCGAACATTTCGGCTACGACGAGGGTTTCGGCTCCGCGCTGTTCGAAACGGCGCAGGTTTACCAGTCCGGTGCAGATGACCTGGGTCTGGTCGATCGAGGTGATCCGAGTCATCGGCACAAAGACGCGCTTCTTGCCCGGCACCTCAACGACGATGCCCACAACGTGCGGCGCGCCCCGGGAACCTCGGGAGAGCACCACAACGTCACGCAGCCTGCCCAGGCGGTCGCCCAGCGGGTCAAAGACGTCGAGTCCGAGGAGGCGGGCAACAAACACCCGCGAAAGATTTGTGCTCACCTGTACAGGCTACCGAGTCCGCTCTCTTTTAGCTGAATTTACAGCCGGTGCCCAGCCGGATAGGTAAGAATGGACCTATGTCAAACATTTTTGGTGCTCCCAGGGCCGGCGCTCGCACCGGCCCGGACGAGGCCCGCAGTGTCCCCAAGGGGGACACCGTTGGTTCCTACAACTCCTACCTGGATGCCCAGAAGGCGGTGGACTACCTCGCTGACCAGCAGTTTCCGGTGCAGATGGTCTCGATCGTGGGCAACGATTTGAAGATGGTGGAACGGGTCACCGGCAGGTTGACGTACCCCCGGGTGGCGCTCTCCGGTGCGCTGAGCGGCATGTGGTTCGGCCTGTTCGTCGGCATTATGCTCTCGTTCTTTTCCACGACCGACGGTGCGTTCTCGATTATGACGTCGGTGCTGATGGGTGCGGCATTCTTTATGCTCTTCGGCATCGTCACCTACGCCATGCAGCGGGGCAAACGGGACTTCACCTCCACCAGCCAGGTCGTGGCCACCAACTACGACGTTGTGGTTTCATTCGAGGCGGCGAACGATGCGCGCCGGCTGCTGCACCAGCTTCCGATGACGCAGCAAGACGCCGCCCGGCCCGCCGGCGCGGCCGGCTACTCCCAGCCCGAGCACCAGCCGCACCAGCAACCGGGCCGGCAGCAGGGGCCCGGGCCGCAGCGGCCCGCTGGCTGGAGCGACCCCTACGGCCAGCGGACCCCCGAAGCCGGCGGCGACCCGCGCGAACAGCCCGGCAACCAACCGGCCGCCGGCCAGCAGTCCGGTCCGTCCCAGCAGGGAGCTGGCACCGCCTCCGGCAAACCGGCAGGGGAAGAGGAACCTGTCAAGGCTGCCGGGTTCGCGTATCCGGACCTGCCGGACGGCCGCCCGCAGTACGGCGTCCGCGTCGACGACGCGGCCAAGCAGGAGCCCGGTGGCGGCGGCCCGCACCACTGACCCGCAATGCAGAAGGCCTCCCCCCGAGATGATCCGGGGGAGGCCTTCTGCGTGTCACCGGCGGTTACTGACCGCCGGCGGCGAGCTACGCCGTCGCGTCCGCTTCCTGGTAGATGCCCGCCATCCAGGACTCAACGTCGTCGGCCTTGCGGGGCAATGCCGCGCTGAGGTTGACCGGACCGTCGGCGGTCATCAGGATGTCGTCCTCAATCCGGATACCGATTCCGCGGTACTCCTCGGGAATGGCCAGATCCTCGTCCTTGAAGTACAGCCCGGGTTCGATCGTGAAGACCATGCCGGCGGTGAGGACGCCGTCGAGGTACAGCTCCCGCTTGGCCTGGGCACAGTCGTGCACGTCGAGGCCCAGGTGGTGGCTGGTGCCATGCGGCATCCAGCGGCGGTGTTGCTGGCCTTCCGGACTGATGGCTTCCTCGACCGAAACCGGCAGCAGGCCCCAATCGGCCAGCCGTTCGGCCAGCACGGTGGTGGCGGCAGTGTGGATGTCGCGGAACTTGGTGCCGGGCTGCGCGGCAGCGAAGCCGGCGTCGGCGGCGTCCAGAACGGCCTCGTAGACCTTGCGCTGGACCTCGGAGAACGTGCCGTTGGCCGGCAGGGTGCGGGTGATGTCAGCGGTGTAGAGCGAATCCGCTTCGACCCCGGCGTCGAGCAGTAAGAGTTCGCCTGCCGTGACCTTGCCGGTATTCCGGGTCCAGTGCAGCACTGTGGCGTTGTTGCCGGAGGCCGCAATGGTGTCGTAGCCGAGCTCGTTGCCTTCTTCCCTCGCCCGGGCAAAGAATGCGCCTTCAACGACCCGCTCGCCGCGCTGGTGGGTCAGGGCACGCGGCAACGACTTGACCACCTCGGTGAATCCCTGCACGGTGGCCGCGACGGCGGTCTGCATCTGGCCGATTTCCCATTCGTCCTTAAGCAGGCGCAATTCGGAGAGCGCCTCGGTGAGTTTCTCATCGAGGGCGTCAAGGGCGCCCAGATCCAGGTTGTCCGGGTCCTTGGCCGTGTTGTAGCGGGCAGTGTCCACCAGGGCGTCGACGTTTTCGTCCGCCTTCCGGACCAGCCGGATGGAGATCCCGCCGATTTCGGGGGCTCCCACGTTTTTGGTGATGCCCACTTCGAGTTCGCTGATCTCAGCGGTCGCCAGGCCAAGGCGGGCCTTGAACTCGGCCAGGGTGGGTCGGGTACCGATCCAGAATTCGCCGGACCGGGAATCTGCGTAGAACTGCTCGGTGTCGCGGCCGGCGAGCGGACGGAAATACAGTGTCGCGAGGTGGTGGCCGCCGTCGTCGCCCTTGCCTGCCTCCACGGGTTCGAGGATCAACACGGCATCGGGTTCGTGGTCCAGCCCCAGGCCCGTGAGGTGCGCGAAGGCCGAGTGCGGGCGGAACCGGTAGTCGCAGTCGTTGGAGCGGACCTTCAGCGGTCCGGCGGGGATGACCAGGCGTTCGCCTTTGAACTGCTCGGAAATGGCGCGCCGGCGGGCGGCTGCATGGTTGGCGACGGCATCGCGTTCCGGGAGCTGCTCCTGGGACGGTGCCCAGTTGCTGGCCATAAACGCTTTGAAAGCATCGGAACTGGGCCGCTGTGAGCGGTTGTTGACGCGCTCGTCGAGGGGCTGGGAAGCGGAGACTTGGGTGTTATCTGCATCGTTCACGCATCCATAGTCTCACCAGCACAGCGGCTTAGGCCAACAGCCCGACGGCGGTTGGCCCGGACGCCGCGGCCACGATCTACTAGGCTGGTGCGGTGAGGATTGACCTGCATGCCCACTCGAACGTATCCGATGGTACCCAGGCGCCGGCAGCGGTGATGGCTTCGGCGGCGGAGGCGGGGCTGGACGTCGTCGCCCTGACCGACCATGATTCCACCGGCGGCTGGGCGGAGGCCGGAGCCGCCGCGTTGGCGTACGGGGTGGCGTTGGTTCCCGGCATGGAGATCTCCTGCCGGACGCCGGAGGGGATCAGCGTCCACCTGCTCTGCTACCTGCACGACCCGGCGCACGCCGGGCTGCTGGAGGAAATTACCAAGGCGAAGGATGCCCGCTTCACCCGGGCCGAGCGGATGGTCAGCCTGCTGGCGGAGGACTACCCGCTGAGCTGGGACGATGTCATCCACCACGTGGCGCCCGGCGCTACCCTGGGCCGGCCGCACATCGCCGACGCCCTCGTCGCCGCCGGCGTGGTCGCGGACCGCACCGAAGCCTTCGAATCGATTCTCACGTCCCGGTCACGCTACTTTGTGCAGCACTACGCCCCGGACCCGGCAGCCGCCGTCGAACTCGTCCGGGACGCCGGCGGGGTGCCGGTGTTCGCCCACCCCGTGGCGTCCGCCCGCGGGCGGATCGTGGGCGAGCGCGTCTACCGGGAAATGATCGACGCCGGGCTCGCCGGACTGGAAATCGACCACCGGGACAACCCCGAGGAGGGCCGGGCATTCCTGCGCAAACTTGCGGACCGGCACGGGCTGCTGGTCACCGGCTCCTCCGACTATCACGGGTCCGGGAAACCGAACCGGCTGGGCGAGAACCTCACGGCGCCGGAGGTCCTTGCCCGGATCGAGGAACAGGGGACCGGGACGTCCGTGGTGCGCTGACCCCCCGCGGATGCGAGCTTAGGTGCCCGGGAAGACGCTGAAGCTGGCGTGCGGGGCCAGCCTTTTGGACATGACGTCGATGGCCGGCTGGTTCTGGTCCACGCAGACGAACTTCCGGTCGAGTTTCGCGGCGACGGCACCCAGGGTCCCGGAGCCGGCGAAGAAGTCCAGGCACCAGTCGCCGGGCCGGCTGGAGGCGGCAACCACCCGGCGGATCAGGCCTTCGGGTTTCTGCGTCGGGTAGCCGGTTTTCTCCTTCCCAGTGGGGGAGACGATCGTATGCCACCAGACGTCGGTGGGCAGCTTGCCCAGTTCGCGTTTGGCAGCGGTGACGAGCCCGGGGGCCATGTACGGCTCCCGGTCCACCTCGGCGCTGTCGAAGTGGTACTTCGTGGGGTTCTTGACGTAGACCAGGATGTTGTCGTGCTTGGTGGGCCAGCGGTATTTGGCCCGGGCGCCGTAGTCGTAGGCCCAAATGATTTCGTTCAGGAAGCACTCACGCCCGAAGATGGCGTCGAGCATCACCTTGGCGTAGTGCACTTCGCGGTAGTCCAGGTGCAGGTACAGGGTGCCGTCATCGGCCAGCAGCCGCCACGCCTCCACGAGCCGGGGTTCCAGGAAACTCCAGTAGTCGCTGAACGCGTCGTCGTACTTGTGCAGCGCACCCTTGATGGTGTCGTAAGAGCGTCCCTTGAACCCGACCCGGTCGCCCTCACCGCCGGCATTAAGCACCATCCTGGTTTCCTGGCGCTTCTGGACCCGGCCGGTGTTAAACGGAGGATCCACGTAAATGAGGGTAAAAGCGCCGTCCGGCAGCGTCGGGAGGTAGTCGGCGTTGTCCGCGTGTACCACCAGATTGCTGCCGTCCGGCGCCCAGACGGTGTCAGCCATATAAGGGTTTAGGCCTCGGTGCTGCTTGCCGGTGCACCGGCCTGGGACTCGCCCGCCACCACTTCGCCATTATGGCGGCGGGTGCGGGTGCGGCGGCGTGCGCGCGTCGCACGGTCGACCTCGGTCGGTGCGCTGGCTGCGGCTTTGGCCGGGGTCTCAGCTGCGGGACCCGTGCCGGCGTCAGCTTCGGCCGGACGACGACGGCGCTCGCCCGAGCGTCCGCTGTCCTTGGCGCCGCCGGTGCCGCCGCTGCGGCGCGAATCATGGGCGCTGTCCCGTCCGCCGGTGCCGCGGCTGCCGCCGCCGCTGCGGGCGCTGTCGCGTCCGCCGCCGGCCTGACCGCCGCGGGGGGTGTTCTTCTTTCCGGTCTCGCCCAGGTCCTCCAGGACCTCGGCATTGACACCGGCGAGTACACGTTTGTCCCGGGGCAGCCGGCCCTTGGTGCCTGCGGGGATGTCGAGCTCCTCGAAAAGGTGCGGGGATGAGGAGTAGGTTTCCACCGGCTCCGGGACACTCAGGCCCAGGGCCTTGTTGATCAGGCCCCAGCGGGGCATGTCGTCCCAGTCGACGAAGGTCACGGCCGTGCCCTTGTTGCCGGCGCGGCCGGTGCGGCCCACCCGGTGCAGGTAGATCTTTTCGTCTTCAACGCACTGGTAGTTGATGACGTGCGTGACATCATCGACGTCGATGCCGCGGGCTGCGACGTCGGTGGCGACGAGGACATCGACCTTATTGTTGCGGAAGGCACGCAGGGCCTGCTCGCGTGCGCCCTGGCCGAGGTCGCCGTGGATGGCGGCCGCAGCGAAGCCGCGGTCCACCAGTTCCTCGGCGACTTTGGCGGCGGTGCGCTTGGTCTTGGTGAAAATGATGGTGCGGCCGCGGCCGCGGGCCTGCAGGATCCGGGCCACGACCTCGATCTTGTCCATGCTGTGGGCACGGTAGATCAGCTGCCGGATGTCGCGCTTGGTCAGTCCCTCGTCGTCTGGGTCCGCGGCACGGATGTGGGTGGGCTTGGTCATGTATCGCCGTGCCATGGCGACGACCGGGCCGGGCATGGTGGCGGAGAACAGCATTGTCTGGCGGACCGGCGGGGTGCCGGCGATGAGGGTCTCGACGTCGGGTAGGAAGCCGAGGTCCAGCATTTCGTCGGCTTCGTCCAGGATCACCATCTTGACGTTCTTCAGGACGAGGTGCTTTTGCTTGTAGAGGTCGATGAGGCGTCCGGGCGTACCGACAACAATTTCGACGCCCTTCTGCAGCGCCTCGACCTGCGGCTCGTAGGCACGGCCGCCGTAGATGGTGGTGATGCGGGCGTTGCGCTTGCGGGCGGCATTCTGCAGGTCGCCGGCGACCTGGACGGCCAGCTCACGGGTGGGTACAATCACGAGGGCCTGCGGGGCGCCAGGGGCCGGGAGCAAGTCGTAGCCGGCGTCGTCGGGTCCGACGACGCGCTGCAGGGCCGGGATGCCAAAGCCGAGGGTTTTGCCCGTTCCGGTCTTGGCCTGGCCGATAATGTCGTGGCCGCCAAGGGCTACCGGCAGGGTCATGGCCTGGATCGGGAACGGGTGGGTGATTCCGGCGTCGGCGAGGGATTCCACGATATCGGCGCGGACATTGTAGTCGGCAAAGGTCTTCTCGGCGATCTCGTGCGGCTTTTCGTCCGAGATGATGGTTTCTTCCGGTTCGATCGTTTCCGTGCCGGATTCGTCGGTCAGAAGCTGGTGCGTGTGCAATTCACTCACTAGGGGAGATTCCTTATTCATTTTGGGCTGCGCTGCATGCTCAACGGGCCGGCCGGGTGGCCGTTCCGGAGCACGCTCAGAAGCGCAAGCAATTCCAGTGGAAGCCGATCGCGGGCTATCTAGATGCTGGCACTGGGGACCAGCGGGTGTATCTCAAGATCGCGTAGGGGCGGGCTTGTTGAATTCGAAAATGAAGGAAATCAACGACCGGGCATCCATATCTACCCTTCCAGTCTAGCCGCACACGGCCCGGAAACTCGACGGCGGCCACTGACGGCGCGGCAAGGCCGCCGATCGCTCAGACGGCCAGCTCCAGCCGGACCTCACGGGTGGTGATGTCGGCCGCGACCACCCGCACCCGGACCTGGGTGCCGGGTTCCAGTTCGCCCGGGCAGCGGGCAGTGACGGCGGGTTCGGCGATTTGCACGATTCCGGCGGGCCCGCCGGTGGTGCCGGCGGCATTGGTGCCGTTTTTGCCGGTGCTGTTCTTTCCGCTCCTGGCGGGTTTAGCGCCGGAGATCACGACGGCGTCGAACTCCTGGCCAACGTGGTTGACCAGCAGCGCCGCCTCCACGGTATCGAGGGAGAGGCGCTCCAGCCTGGCGGCCAGCTGGTCCGAGGCTGCCATGATCGACGGGAGCGACGGCAGGGCTTCCCGGGCCCAGGCCGGGACAGCCGTGCCGTTGCTGAGCGCCTCGCAGATCACCAGGACAAAGCGGTCCACCAGGCGTCGGAGCGGGGCCGTGGAGTGGGCGTAGGCGGCGCCGATGGCTGCCTGGACCGCGGCCCCGGGCACCGTGCCATCGAAGGGCGTGTAGCCCGCGCCGCGGAACAGCATGCCGGCCGAGTGCACGATCGCCAGCTGCCGCGGATCCGTGGGATCCAGGGTGCGCAGGTATTCGCCGTAGCTCATGTCGGCGTTCCAGGGCCTGCCAAGGGCGCGGGTCTGGCGGTGGAAATGAGCCAGCGACGCTTCATCCGGCGCCGGCATGGTGCGCAGGATACCGACTTTGCCTTCGAGCATGATCCCTGCTGCGGCCATTCCCGTCATCAGCGAAATCTGGGCGTTCCAGTCTTCCACGGGCAGCGGCGGGGCAGCTACAATCCGGTAGCCGCCGTCGGGCAGCTGTTCGATTTCCTGTTCGGGCATGTTCAGGCTGGCGCCGCCGCGGAGCCGTTCGAGCTCTACCCGCTTCATCCCGACTTCCTTGAGCAGCTCCAGCAGCGGCGCGGCCGTGCCGGCGTCGAGGTCGGCCTGGACACCCCGGTAGCTGAGTTGGGCCCGGCTGCGGACTGTGGCACGGCGGACCAGCACTTCCGACACCTCCGCGGTGGTGTCCAGCTCGAATTCCCACACAAAGGCGGCACACCGTTGCCCGGCCAGCAGGCTTCCGGCTTCTTCGCTGATGACTTCCGGGTGCAGCGGGATCCGGCCGTCCGGGGTGTAGTACGTTTGGCCGCGACGGCGGGTCTCGGCGTCGAGCGCTCCGCCGGGGACAACAAAGGAGGGGACATCGGCGATCGCGTAGAAGACCTTGTATCCCGCGCCGGAACGGTCGATGAAGAGGGCCTGGTCCAGATCGGTGGAAGACGCAGGATCGATGGTCACAAAGTCGATGTGGGTGAAATCCAGCTCCGGCAGTTCGTGTCCGGCGACGGCTTCCTTCGCTTCCCGCAGCGCGTCCTCGGGGAACGGTCCGGGCAGCTCCAGGGTTGTGCGCAACGTGTTGAGTGCCTCGGCAAGGAGGCTCTCCTGCTGGTGGACATTCGGGGTCAAGCGATGCTGGGACACGGAAATCAGAGTAGCTTCATTTGCACTATTAGTCTTGGACCATGAGCAGATTCCCGGCTGATCCCGCCCGCTACAACAGCTTTCTGAGGGATTTGTTCGGCGTGATGGCCTACACCGAACTCTCCGCTTTCGAGCGGCTCTCCTCCGACGCACGGTACGCGCCCACCCTGCACGACCGGGCAGCGCTGGGACGTATCGCCGTGATCGAGTTCCAGCACTACGAACTCGTCAGCTCCAGGCTCGAAGCCATGGGCCTGGACACCGAGGAAGCCATGCTGCCGTTCCAGCCGTCGGTGGACCACTTCCATAAACGCACCCGCCCGGCGGACTGGCACGAGTCCCTCATCAAGGCGTACGTGATCGACACCGTTTCCGCCGACGCCTACCGCGCCATGTCCCGTTATCTCGACGCAGGCACCCGTGCCGTGGTGGAGCAGGTCCAGGCCGGCGACGAAGCGGCAGCGGTGCTGCGGGAACGGCTCCGGGCCGCCCTCGCAGATGACCCGAAGCTGGCGTCGCGGCTGGCACTGTGGGCCCGGCGACTGCTGGGGGAGGTCCTCAACCAGGCGCAGCGGATGAGCTTCGAGCACGCCTTCGCCGACCGGCTGATCGGCGCGGATGAGGACGGGCCGAGGGAGCTTGTCCGAGCCCTGCTGCGGGAACTGGCAGCGAACCACGCACGCCGGATGACGCAGCTCGGCCTTGCCGGCTGAGCAGGCGGGCCTTAGCGTTCCGCGGCGTCGAGGGCGGCAAGCAGGGCCCGGGCTGCGCCCTCGGGATCGGTGGCCTCGGTGATCGCGCGGACCACGACGATCCTGCCGGCGCCCGCGGCCACCACTTGCTCCACATTGCCCAGGTCGATGCCGCCGATCGCGAACCACGGCCGCGCGCCCCAGAGGTTCCCCGCAGCCTCGCTCCGGGCAGTTCTCCGCTGCTGGGCCTCTGACCCGCCGATCGCGTCCGCCGCGTAGCGGACGAGGTCAAGTCCGACGGCGGCGCGGCCCGGCTTTGTGGGGGTGGCCCATACCGGGCCAACACAGAAGTAGGTCAGACCGTTCCGGCCGGAAGTTGCGGCTATCGCGGCGTCCACCTGGGCCGGAGTGTGGGTGGACAGCCCGATAGCGGTGTCCTGGCCGAGGATGTCCCGCGCCGCCCCGAACGGGATGTCCTTTTGCCCGATATGGAACACCGGCGCCCCGGCCAGGGAGGCGAGGTCTGCCCGGTCGTTGACTGCCCAAAGCCGGCCATGACGGCGGGCCGCCTGCTGCAGGACCGCCAGCAGTTCCAGCTCCTCGGCGGCTTCCAGGGATTTGTCGCGCAGCTGGATGATGTCGACGCCGCCAGCAAAGGCCGAGTCCACGAAGTCTGCAAAGTCGCCGCGGTCCCGGCGCGCGTCGGTGCAGAGATAAAGGCGGGCGGTGGTGTGGGCGGCATCCTGGCTCATGTTTCCAGCCTAGTTCCTCTACACTGGGCCAATACCGCGGGAGCCCGCCGCCGTCCACGCCACTGGCGACCGGCAACGGCAGGCTGAGAGGGCGTAGCAGCCGACCGCTTGACCTGATCCGGTTAGTACCGGCGTAGGGAAGGAATCCTCTATGGACGGCACCTTCGTCCCCGGCACGGCCCGTGAAAGCGACGCAACCTCGGCTGCGGCCGCCGCGGATGACCTCAAAAACCCCGAATGTTACGACGTGGCCGTGATTGGCGGCGGCGTTGTTGGCCACGGGATCGCCTGGGCGGTGCGGCGCTCGGGCCGATCTGTCGCGTTGATCGACGACGCCCCCGGAACAGGAGCCAGTTGGGCTGCCGCCGGCATGCTTGCCCCGGTGAGCGAACTGCACTACCAGGAAGAGGCCCTCCTGGAGCTTATGCTGGAATCCTCCCGCCTCTGGCCGGCATTCGCGGCCGGACTGGACGGCGCCGGGGGCGGAACGGGGGGCTCCCGGACGGGCTACCTCACCACGCCGACCCTCGCCGTGGGTGTCGACGCCGCCGACCGCCGGGCGCTCGCGGACCTGCGCACCGCCCAGCAGGCTGCCGGCCTCAGCGTCGAGCCGCTGACCGTCCGTGCGGCACGAAGGCGAGAGCCGCTGCTGAGTCCGGGCATCTCCTGCGCCTTCGATATTCCCGCCGACCACCAGGTGGACCCGCGCCTGCTGCTGGCCCGGATCAGGGAACTGCTGCGCACCGACAGTCGCTCCACCACCATCGCCAGGCGTGCCGGCGGGCTGTTCTGGGAGCAGGGTCGGGTGGCTGGCGCCAGCCTCATCGGCGGCGGTTCCATCCGGGCCAAGGACACCATTGTGGCCAACGGCCTTGGCGCCGCCACACTTGAGGGGCTGCCCGCGGGGCTTGAGTTTCCCCTGCGGCCGGTCCACGGGGACATCCTCCGGCTCCGCGTCCCGGCGAAACTACGGCCGCTGCTCACCGCCACGGTGCGCGGGCTGGTGCGCGGGGTGCCGGTCTACATCGTGCCCCGGCAGGACGGCACGGTGGTGATCGGCGCCACCCAGCGCGAAGACGCGCTCGGCGGCGACAACCCGGATGCTGCCACCCAAGCTGGTGTCCCGGGCCGGGCGGTGTCCGCCGGCGGTGTTTACCAGCTGCTGCGTGATGCCCAGCAGCTGGTCCCCGCCGTCGCCGAACTGGAATTGCTGGAGGCCACTGCCCGGGCCCGGCCGGGGACCCCGGACAACGCGCCGCTGCTGGGCCGGGTGGCGGCGCGGGGGCGTCCGGGGGAAATTGCCGGTTTGATGATAGCGACCGGCTTTTTCCGGCACGGCATCCTGCTCACACCCGCCGCCGCGAGGATCTGCTGTGAGTTGCTGGACGGAACCGTGGATTCCCGTTGGAAGCACTTCCGCCCGGACAGGTTCGCCACCGGCAGTCAAACCAGCAGACCGGCCGCAGCCGGCGCCCGGAGGCCGTCCCCGAAGATCATCACCCATCCGAACACCCACCCTGAAGAAAACAAGGAAGCGGTATGAACATCACCCTGAACGGAACCGGGCACTTTCTCCCGGACGGCGCCTCGGTCAGCCAGCTGGTCAGCCAGGTTACCGGCCGGCCGCTGGCGCCCAACGGCCACTCAGTCGACGGCGGGAAACTCGGGGTCGCCGTCGCCCGCAACGCGGACGTGGTCCCGCGCAGCCAGTGGTACACCACAGCGCTCGTCGACGGTGACGACCTCGAACTGGTCACGGCGGTGCAGGGAGGATGAGCGGCAGGGAGGACACCACACTCGCCGGGGCGCCGGGAATTTCACCGGCCGCCGCGGACCCGTTCACGGTCGACGGTGTACAGCTGGGGTCCCGGCTGATTATGGGAACCGGCGGGGCGCCTAGCCTTGACGGTCTGGGTGCCGCGCTGCTGGCGTCCGGCACCGAACTGACCACCGTGGCGATGCGGCGCTATTCGCCGGCAGAATCGGGGTCGTTGTTCCAGCTGCTTTTGGACCACAACATCCGGGTGCTGCCGAACACCGCGGGCTGCTTCACCGCCAGGGATGCCGTCCTCACTGCCGAGCTGGCACGGGAAGCCCTCGAAACGGACTGGGTAAAGCTGGAAGTCATTGCGGACGAGCACACCCTGCTGCCGGATGCGGTGGAGCTCGTCGAGGCCACCGAGCAGCTTGTGGGCCGCGGGTTCAAGGTCTTTGCCTATACCAACGACGACCCCGTGCTGGCGCTGCGGCTGGAAAACCTCGGCGCCGCTGCCGTGATGCCCCTCGGCGCGCCGATTGGCACCGGCCTGGGCATCTTGAACCCGCATAACATCGAACTGATCGTCGCCCGTGCCTCCGTGCCCGTGGTCCTTGACGCCGGGATAGGGACCGCCTCCGATGCAACCCTGGCCATGGAGCTTGGCTGCGACGCCGTGCTGCTGGCCACGGCGGTGACCCGGGCACAAAATCCGGTTCTGATGGGCGAGGCGTTTAGACACGCGGTGATCGCCGGACGGCTGGCCAAACGCAGCGGCAGGATCCCGCGGCGGGAGCACGCACTGGCATCATCGGCCATGGAAGGCCGTGCCGAGTTCCTCTAGGTGCGTTGGGCGGGTCCCGGGGCGGAACCCGGCCCGGCCGGCGTGCCGGGACCTCGCTAGTAGCGCAGGATTGCGGTCAGCCTGGCAGTATCGCGGCTGGTGCGGTTCCGACCCAGGTACAGCACGGACGCCGTGGCGGCGGCTGCGCCCAGCAGGATGGGCAGTATCCACGGAATCCAGCTCAGTCCCGACTGATAGCCCAGCCCCGCGGCGCTAAAAAGAATCCAGCTCAGCATCCCCACCGTGAGAGATGCCCCGGCGGGCACCGAGATGCCGTACTTGGCGTGCCGCTTGTCATTGGCCCACACGACAAAACCAGCAGCGACGGTCACCAGGACCACCACAATCAGGGACAGCATGTTCGGACTCCTTGCGGGTTGGGTCTGGGGCCGGGCAGCACGGCGCTGCCCGGCGTCACAGCTGGTGCCTAGACCGCGCCGAAACCTACGCGGCGCACTTCCTCGGCGCCGATCTCGACATAGCCCAGGACGTTCGCGGGAATGATGATCAGGCGGCCTTTTTCGTCAGTCAGGCGCAGCTCCGTGCCCTTCGCGATTGCTTCGCCGACCACCTTGGCTACGGCGTCGGCTTCCTGCGCCGATTCCAGGACAATTTCGCGGCCGATGTTCTGAATGCCGATCTTTACTTCCACAGCAAGGCCTCCCAGCCAATCAAAGTTCTTAGGGTGTTATGTCTATTTGTAGCCTAGGTTTCCTTGGGGAAGCGGGAGATTCCGCGCCAAGCTAAACGGTAGATCAGATCGCTTGCCACATCGAGGTCGAGGTTACCGTCAGTTTCCAGCCAGTAGCGGGCGCTCACCTGCGCCAGCCCGGCCAGTCCCCGGCCCAGCAGTTGGGCCTCCAGCTCCGGCAGCTTGGTGTCCTCGGCGATGACCTGCCCAACGGCGTCGGCAAAAGTCTTGTTAAAAGCCTCCAGCCGGGCGCTGACGTCGACGTCATTGACCAGGTCGGATTCGAAGACAAGACGGTGGGCCTGGTCATCGCTGGCGATGAAGCGGAAGTAGGCCCGCATCACAGCCTGGACGCGCTCGTCGTTATCCGTCGTGGAATTCAGGGCACCCAGCAGCAGCCCGATCAGGATGCTCAGCTGGCTGTCCAGGAGGGCCAGATACAACTCACGTTTGGACGGGAAGTGCTGGTACAACACGGGCTTACTGACATGGGCAGTCTCCGCAATCTCGTCCATCGCGGCGCCGTGGTACCCGTTGGCGACAAAGACTTCCTGGGCCGCCGCGAGCAGCTGCGCCCGGCGTTCGTCACGGGGAAGCCGCGCCGATCGCGATCCGCTGCGGGCCGGGACGTTGGGGGACTTTCCGGCCTGCCCCTGCTCAACGGGTGCCTGGTGAACCACTGTAGGCCTACTTTCGCTTGCTGTTACGACTACTTTACGTGCCAGTAATATGACCTGGCGGCATCTTCGGGCATAGATTGAAGTATGGCCTCCCAGTTGACCTCCAATGCAGCCCCCGCCACACCGGCAACAGCGTCCGGAGTGCCGGGGCCGCTGGTGGAAGCGGCCGAAGGCCTGAGCCCCGAGGAGGTGGAGCGTTACTCCCGGCACCTGATCATTCCGGAAATCGGGGTGACCGGTCAGCGCCGCCTGAAGAATGCCAGGGTCCTTGTGATCGGCGCCGGCGGGCTCGGTTCCCCCGCGTTGCTCTACCTGGCCGCGGCGGGCGTGGGCACGCTGGGTATCGTCGACGACGACACGGTCGATCTGAGCAACCTCCAGCGTCAGGTGATCCACGGCGCAGCGGATGTAGGACGGCCCAAGACCGAGTCCGCCCGCGACGCCATTGCCGCCCTGAACCCATTGGTGGAGGTACGGCTGCACCAGCTCCGGCTTGATGCGTCCAACGCGCTGGAACTTTTCGCCGGCTACGACCTGATCCTCGACGGCGCCGACAACTTCGAAACCCGCTACCTCGTCAACGATGCTGCAGCGATCCTCGGCAAGCCCTACGTCTGGGGTTCGATTTTCCGCTTCGACGGGCAGGTCAGCGTCTTCTGGGAACAGCATGGCCCCACCTACCGGGACCTGTACCCTGAAGCGCCGCCTGCAGGATCAGTGCCGTCCTGCGGAGAGGGCGGCGTATTTGGGATGCTGTGCGCCGCCGTCGGCGCGCTTATGGTGACGGAGGCCGTCAAGCTGATTACGGGCGTCGGGCGCTCCCTGCTGGGCCGGGTGGCGCTCTTCGACGCCCTGGGCGGCAGCTGGCGCGAAATCAAAGTCTCCCGCGATCCGGAGGCGGAGCGGATTACCGCGCTGACCGACTATGAAGCTTTTTGCGGTATTCCGCCGGCTGCGGACGCCGGCACCGAACACACCGTGACGGCCGCGCAACTGGCAACGATGCTCGCTTCCCGCAAGGCCGGGCTCAAGGATTTCCAGCTGGTCGACGTGCGCGAGAGCGGCGAATACGAGATCGTCAGGATCGACGGAGCGGTGCTGATCCCGCTGGGCCGGATCCTAGCCGGCGAGGCGTGGCAGGAGCTGCCGCCGGACAGGGACATCGTCTTCCACTGCAAGTCCGGTACCCGGTCGGCAGCCGTACTTGCCGCCGCCCGTGCCGCAGGCTATGAGCGCGTCAGCCACCTCGACGGCGGAATCCTGGCGTGGGTCCGGGATGTTGAACCGGGCAAACCTGTCTACTGACTGCCTGAAACTCAAGTGACCCAATAGCGGAAAGGCCAGTGAAATGGGCGCGAACTTTAACGCAACACCACAGCATAAGATCGGTTCCGGTTTCGGCAGGGACTCCACGGCAGCGGAGGTAATTGCCGGGATCGACCTGCACGGTAAGACCGCCATCGTCACCGGCGGATACTCCGGCTTGGGCCTGGAAACCGTCCGGGCGCTGGCCTCGGCGGGCGCCGCGGTGACAGTTCCGGCACGGCGTCCGGAGCACGCACGGGAAGTCCTCGCCGAGGCCGCCATCCCGTCCGGGACCGATGCGGGGCAGGTGAGCGTCGCCGCCCTTGACCTGGCCGAGCAGTCGAGCGTCAAAGACTTCGCAGCGATGTTCCTGGCCGCTGGCCAGGCCGCCGGTGCCGACGGGGGAATCCGCAGCCTGGACATCCTGATCAACAATGCCGCCATTATGGCCAGCCCCGAACGCCGGGTGGGGCCCGGCTGGGAGTCGCAGTTCGCCACGAACCACCTGGGCCATTTTGCCCTCACCAACCTGCTCTGGCCCGCGCTGGCTGCCGCGCCCGGGGCCCGGGTGGTGTCGCTGTCCTCCACCGGGCACAAGCTCTCGCCGAT
This sequence comes from Arthrobacter sp. AL05, assembly GCF_029960715.1. Taxonomy (NCBI): domain Bacteria; kingdom Bacillati; phylum Actinomycetota; class Actinomycetes; order Micrococcales; family Micrococcaceae; genus Arthrobacter; species Arthrobacter sp. AL05. The sequence continues at coordinate 85,990 of NZ_JASBRC010000004.1, read as the reverse complement.
CCGTTTCGATGACGTCAACTTCGAGTCGGGCTATGACAAGTGGCGGGCCTATGGGCAGGCCAAAACGGCGAACTCGTTGTTCGCCGTGCAGCTGGACAGCTTGGGCCGGGACTCAGGGGTCCGTGCCTTCGCGGTGCACCCGGGCGGGATCATGACGGAACTCCAGCGCCACCTGCCCAGGGAAGAGATGATTGCCTCCGGCTGGCTGGACGAGTCCGGCAAAGTTGACTCGCGGTTCAAGACCCCGGCCCAGGGAGCGGCGACGTCCGTGTGGGCGGCAACGTCGCCGGCGCTTGCGGGTATGGGAGGTGCTTACTGCGAGGACTGCGACATCGCGGAGTCCACGGCGACGGGCTCGCCCGAGGCACGGATCAGGGGCGTGGACGCGCATGCGGTCGACCTCGCTGATGCTGCCAGGCTTTGGACGCTGTCCGCTGAGCTGACGGGAATCAACGCTTTCGGCTGAGGCCGGTTTCCTGAGGCCGGATTCCTGAGGCCGGTTTACTGACGCCGGTTTCCTGACGCCGGGCTGGCGGAACTACCCGGCGGAGCTGGCTGAATACCAGCAACCAGCCGATCAGGGACATTGCCCCAGGAGGCTGTCCGGCGGAGTGTCGCTGAGGGCCCTGGCCAGGACAGAGCAGCCGGGCCTGAGACAGGCAATTCGTGTCGGGCCTCCAACTGGGCCACCTCAGCCAAGCCGTCCAGGCATGCATCGGCCAGAGCTTGCAACTGGCGCCGCGTCCGCCGTCGGGAGAGGGGTGGATGCTGACACGGACCGTGTACGGCAGGCAGAGTTCGCCTCAAAATACCGCAGCCGCGGTCTGCGCTCAGGTCATTGAGAGCTGAGGGTCCGGCAGGACCAGCGCCCTAGGCTGTTTCCCGTGCGTCAGTTTCCGCAGCCCCGCCCGAGGCCCGATGCTCAACCGGGCATTCGGCGCCCTTGGGCGCGGGCTGTTCGACTGTGATGCCGTACAGCGACTCAAGGGCAGCGACATAATCCTCCTGCTGACCGTTGGCGGCCAGCTCGCGGGCCCGCACCGTCGGCACATGGAGCAGCTGCTTGACCATCCGGCGCAGCGCAAATTCAACTTCCTCTGCCGCGGCCGTGCAACCGTGGCGGGCCCGGACCTTTTCCATTTCCGTATCCAGCACGTTCATGGTGTGCCGGCGCAGAGCGACGATGGCCGAATCCACCGAGCGGGCCTCGCGCTCCTGCTCAAACGCGTTGGCCGCACCGGCCACAATACTGCTGGCTTGTGCCAGCGATTCGGCCTGTTCCTGCGGGGCGGCCAGCCGGACCGATTCCAGCGTGAGCAGCTCGACGCCGTCGAGCGCTCCGACAGCGGGATCAAAATCGTGGGTGAGGGCCAGATCAATGGCAATCAGGGGCTGGGTCGAGGCAGCCCGGACCCGGCCCAGCTCAGCAGCCTCAACGCGGGTATCGGCGCCGCTGCAGCCAATCAGGACGTCGGCGGCTGCGACGGCGGCCGGAAGGCTCTCGCCATCCAGTGCGGTCCCGCCGCGGGTGGCGACAAAACCGGCGGCACGGCCGGAGGAGGAGTAGACGGAGATGTTGGTGCAGCCGCGCTCACGCAGCAGGGACATGGTTGCGCCGGCGTAGGCGCCGGTGCCGAAGACGACAACTGTTTTGGTGGACCAGTCAGGGACCTCGGAAAGCTCCGTGGCGAGGTCCAGGGCCACGGAGACCACTGACAAGCCACGGGCGCCCAGGGCGGTCTGCGCTCCGACGTCCTTGGCGGTCTTCGACGCTGCCTGGAAGAGCCGGACGAGGCCGGAACTGGCCGTGCCTTCGTGCTGGGCGGTAATGAGGGCGCGCCGGACCTGTCCGGCGATTTCGCGTTCGCCCACGACTGCTGAATCCAGCCCGGAGCTGACGGCGAAGAGATGCCGGGTGACATCCTCGCCCGTGCGGGTATTAAAGGAACGCCCGACGAGCTGTTCGTTGAGGCCGGTGGAGCCGCTGAGCTGGGTGATGAGGGCTGAGCGGGCTTCCTCGACGTCGTCAGGGCGGGGCGCTTCGCCGTAGATTTCGAGGCGGTTGCAGGTGGCGAGGACTATCGCACCCGCCACGGCCGGCGACCCGGCGAAGGCGGATGTGGCAAGCTCGGAAGCACCGGTGCTCAGCTGAGCAACGGTCTCGAGGTCGATGTCGGCGTGGGTCGCCACCAGAGAAAAAAGAACCACAGCTCTTCAATCATAGCTTTTTCGTACCCGCGTAGAACAACTGTGCGGGGTGTGACCGCCCACGCGGGCCTGTGATTCGTGCCACCGTGCGGGCGCCGACCGGCGCCGTGACAGTCTGTCGTTATCTTTTGGGGCCGATTTTCGGCACAATCGAAGTCATGACCTCTCGCGCTGCGGCAACTTCCCAAACCTCCGGCCTTGACGCCGGACACCCCCTGATGGACGGCCGCACCGCGGATTCCCCACTGATCACCGCCTACCGGGGCGGGAAGCCGGCCCGCCGCCCGGTCTGGTTTATGCGCCAGGCCGGCCGCTCGCTGCCCGAGTACCTCAAGGTGCGTGAGGGGGTCGCGATGCTGGACTCCTGCCTGCGCCCCGAACTTGCCTCCGAGATCACCCTGCAGCCGGTCCGCCGCCACGACGTCGATGCCGCCATCTTCTTTTCCGACATCGTGATCCCGCTGAAGCTCGCCGGCGTCGGTGTGGACATTGTGCCCGGCGTGGGTCCTGTGCTGGAGAAGCCGGTGCGCACCGCGGCCGACGTTGCCGCCCTGCCCCAGCTGACCTGGGACGCCCTCGAGCCCATCCGCGAAGCCGTCCGGCTCACCGTCGCCCAGCTGGGGAAGACACCGCTGATCGGCTTCGCCGGTGCCCCGTTCACCCTCGCGGCGTACATGGTCGAGGGCAAGCCCTCCCGGGACCACCTCGGCCCGCGCACCATGATGCACGCCGACCCGGAGACGTGGACCGCGCTGGCAAACTGGGCCGCCGACGCCTCCGGCATGTTCCTCCGTGCCCAGCTGGAAGCAGGCGCGTCCGCCGCCCAGCTCTTCGACTCGTGGGCCGGCTCCCTTGGCCTGGCCGACTACCAGCGCTTCGTCGCACCGGCGTCCGCCCGCGCCCTGGACCATGTCCGGGACCTAGGGGCCCCGCTGATCCACTTCGGCACCGGCACCTCGGAACTGCTCGTCGCCATGCGCGACGTCGGCGTCGACGTCGTCGGGGTGGACTACCGGCTGCCGCTGGACGAAGCAAACCGCCGGCTCGGCGGAACGGTGCCGCTGCAGGGCAACATCGACCCTGCCCTGCTGTCCGCCCCGTGGGAGGTTCTGGAAGCGCACGTCCGGGCCGTCGTCGCGGCCGGTGCTTCGGCCCCCGGCCACGTGCTTAACCTCGGCCACGGGGTGCCGCCGGAAACCGATCCGGCAGTACTCACACGGGTCGTTGAGCTTATCCACTCGATTTCGCCGGAGTAGGCGCATGCAGGCAGCCGGCTCCACCGCGGAAGCCGCACCGCAGACCGCTGTGGTGGTGGGTGGCGGGATTTCCGGCCTGCTCGCCGCCCGCGTCCTGGCCCGGGCCGGCGTCCGCACCACTGTTCTTGAAGCCAGCGGAGTGTGGGGCGGCTGCGTCGGGAGCCATACGGTGGCCGGCCTGACCCTGGACAGCGGCGCCGAGTCATTCGCCACACGTTCCACGGCCGTGTCAGAGCTCGCCGCCACGCTGGGCCTCGCCGGGAAGATTGTGGCACCGCAGCCCGGCGGCGCCTGGGTCCAGCTGCCCGACGGCCCGCGGGAGCTTCCCCGCACCGGGGTCCTTGGCATCCCGGCCAATCCCTGGGACCCGGAAGTCCGCCGTTCCCTCGGTTTCCTCGGGTCGCTCCGGGCCTCGCTCGATTCACTGCTGCCGGCCGCGTTGGGTACCGGGCCGGAAGCCACAAGCGTGTCGGCGCTGGTCCGTGCCCGCATGGGGCGCCGTGTGCTCGACCGCCTCGTCGCACCTGTCGTCGGCGGGGTCCACTCCGCGGACCCGGGCGTCCTTGACATCGACATGGTGGCACCGGGCCTGCGCGCCGGCATCCGGGAGCACGGATCGCTCGCCGCCGCCGTCGCGGCCCAACGCCGGGGTCCTCGCGCCGCAGCCATTCCCGGTGCAGTTGCCGCCGCGCCACGCCCGCCGGTGGGGGCGCCGCCACTGCAGAAGGCCGGGTCGGCAGTCGCGGGCCTGCGCGGCGGGATGCACACGCTTATCCCGGCACTGCTGGCCGAGCTGGGCCGCGATGGTGTCACCTTGCTGACCGGCGCCCGGGCTGACGCCGTGCAGCGCGCCGCCGGCGGGTGGCGGGTCTTGGCCGGGGACACAGCACACGACGCCGGGTTGCTGGTTGTCGCCGTGGACGGCCCGGCCGCCATCGACCTGCTCGCCGGCGCGGTGCCGGAACTGGCCGGCCGACGTCCGGAGGCAGGCCCGGACGTCAGCCTCGTCACCCTCGTGCTGGACCTTCCCCGGCTCGACGCCGCCCCGCGCGGGACCGGGGTCCTCGTCGCGCCGCAGAGCCCGGGAATCCAGGCCAAGGCACTGACCCACGCCACCGCCAAATGGGAGTGGCTTGCAGACCAGGCCGGTCCCGGTACCCATGTCATCCGGCTGTCCTACGGGCGCGGGGACGCCCGCCATGGCGCCGCAGCGATGCCGGGGCCCCGCTCGGATGCTGAACTCTTCACGGCTGCCTTGACGGATGCATCCTCGTTGCTCGCGCTCCCGGTTACCGCAGCGGACGTGGTGGATTGGGACGTGGTGCGCTGGGGCGGGGCGCTGCCTTTTGCGTCGCTCGGTCACAAGCGCCGGGTTGCGGAGGTCCGCAATATCTGCGCGGCGGACGGCACACTTGCCATCGTCGGCGGCTGGCTGTCCGGCAACGGCCTCGCCGCGATTGTGGCCGACACACCGGGGCAGGTCCGGCAGCTGCTGGCCCCGGGTGAAGGCCCCGGATGAAGGCGCCGGATCCCCGCCACTGTGAAATAAAGCACTTCTACGCCCCGTAGAAGTCCTTCATTTCGACTTAGCCGGAGGGAAGGGGCAATATGGTATCCATGAGCCACACTTCTGCCGAAACTGTCACTAAAACTGCATCAGCAAGCGAAGAATCAGCAGCGCAGTTCTTCACGCTCTGGACCGTTTTCAAGCGCTCCGCCGAAGGCCTGCGCAGCGACGATGCTGCCGGCGAGTTCGACGCCCTCACCGCACGGCTGGCCGACGCCGGTGTGGTCCACCGCGGCAGCTATGACGTCTCGGCCATGCGCGCCGATGCCGACATTATGGTTTGGCTGCATGGCGCCGAGCCCGAGGCCCTTCAGCGGGCCGTCCGGGACATCCGCCGCAGCAAACTGTTCGCCGGCACCGAAATTGCCTGGTCCGCCATGGGTGTGCACCGCGAAGCGGAGTTCGCCAAAAACCACACGCCCGCATTCTCCCGCGGGGTGGAACCGGCAGAGTGGCTCTGTGTGTATCCCTTCGTCCGCTCCTACGAGTGGTACCTGCTGCCCGACGCCGAACGCGGGGCCATGCTTCGCGACCACGGCTTACTGGGCCGGGACTTCCCCCAGGTCATCGCCAACACGGTGTCCTCCTTCGCCCTCGGCGACTGGGAATGGATCCTCGGCCTGGAAGCCCCCGAACTGGTGGACCTCGTGGACCTGATGCGCCACCTGCGGGCCACCGAAGCCCGCCACCATGTCCGCGAAGAAGTCCCGTTCTACACCGGCCGCCGGGTGAACGCAGCCGAGATTGCCGAGGTCCTGTCATGAACCCGCTGAACCCCCAAGACACGGTTACCGCCGTCAACGCCGTGACCCAGGCCGGCCGGATGGCCCCCAAGGATTACGACGCCGTACTCCTGGCCTCCTTTGGTGGCCCCGAAGGCCAGGAAGACGTCCTCCCGTTCCTGCGTAACGTCACCCGGGGACGCGGCATCCCGGACGAACGGCTCGAGGAAGTCTCGCACCACTACCGCGCCAACGGCGGCATCAGCCCCATCAACCAGCAGAACCGAGACCTCAAGGCCGGCATTGAAGCCGAACTTGCCGCCCGGGGAATCGAACTGCCGGTGTTCTGGGGCAACCGCAACTGGGCGCCCTACGTCCCGCAGACCCTCCAGGACATTTACGACGCCGGGCACCGCAAGGTCCTGATGCTCACCACAAGCGCCTACTCCTGCTACTCCAGCTGCCGGCAGTACCGCGAGGACATTGGCATAGCACTGACCGAGACCGGCCTCGACGGCAAACTTGAAGTGGACAAAGTCCGGCAGTACTTCGACCACCCGGGCTTCGTCGAGCCGTTTGTGGAAGGCACCGCAGCCGGCCTGGCCGACGTCCGCGCCCGGCTGGCCGCGGCCGGTACCCCGGACGCACCGGTCCACATCCTGTTCGCCACCCACTCCATCCCCACCCGCGACGCAGCGGCGGCGGGCCGCTCCGACGCCGAACCGCGACAGTTCGAGGAGGATTCGGCCTACGTCGCCCAGCACCTGGCGTCCGGCACCGAAGTCATCCGCCGGGTCGAGGCAGGCAGCGGTGACACCGCCCCCTGGTCCCTCGTCTACCAGTCGCGCTCCGGCGCCCCGCACGTGCCCTGGCTGGAACCCGACATTAACGACGCCATCGAAGAGCTCGCCGGGAAGGGCGTCAAGGGCATTGTGATCGTTCCGCTCGGCTTCGTCAGCGACCACATGGAAGTTGTCTGGGACCTCGACACCGAGGCCCTGGAAACCTGCGCCACCCTGGGCCTCACCGCGACGCGCGTCCCCACACCGGGGACGCACCGGAAGTTCGTCAGCGGACTTGTGGACCTGATCAGCGAACGGACCGCAGCGAACAACATCGCCGACCGCCCGCACCTGACCAAACTCGGCCCCTGGTACGACGTTTGCCGCCCGGGCTGCTGCGCCAACTTCCGCGGCGAAAAGCCCACCATTTCGGGCGCGGACACCACCATCGGCACCGGCCACGCCCCCTACCCGGCGGCTCCCGCCGGTACCCCCGCTCCGGCGGCGGGACAGGACACGGCGTGAGCGTCAGGGTCGGAACCCGCGCCAGCAGGCTTGCGCTCACGCAGACCCAGCAGACAGCGGACCAGCTGACCGCCGTCGGCGGCTTCCCGATCGAACTGATCCACATCCGGACCGACGGTGATGTCCTCACCGGATCGCTGTCCCAGATGGGGGGTACCGGCGTCTTCGTCGCGGCCCTGCGCGACGCCCTGCTGCAGGACAAGTGCGACATCGCTGTGCACTCACTCAAGGACCTGCCCACCGGGGCAGCACTCGGGCTGACGCTCGCGGCGACGCCGAAACGCGCCGATGTCCGCGACGTGCTCTGCTCCCGCGACGGACTCAAGCTCGCCGATTTGCCGGCCGGCGCCGCAGTGGGTACGGGTTCCCCGCGGCGGGCGGCCCAGTTGCGATCCGCCCGCCCGGACCTGGACATCCGGGATATCCGCGGAAACGTAGACACCCGGCTGGGCCGTGTCCCCGGCCTGCCGGGCAATAGCACCGACGCTGTCGTCGAAGGAAAAAGCTGTGATCTCGACGCCGTTGTGCTCGCGGCCGCCGGGCTGCAACGCCTCGGCAGGTTGGCCGCCGTCAGCGAATACCTCGAATCCGCTGTTATGCTGCCCGCCGCCGGGCAGGGTTCGCTCGCGATCGAATGCCGCTCCGCGGATGCTCCGCGCAAGGCGGGATCCACCGACGGCTCACAGGGAGTGCTGGCGCAGGCCCTCGCCGCCCTCGACGACCCTGACACCCGGCTTGCGGTAACGGCTGAGCGGGCCCTCCTGGCCCGGCTGGAAGCAGGCTGCGCTGCGCCGGTGGGCGCCTATGCTGTCCGTAAGGGTAGCCGGCTGCACCTTGAAGCCGTGGTCTGTGCCGTCGACGGTACGGCCTCGGTCCGGGATTCAAAGGCCACGGACGGACTCACCGAGGTGGGTGCAACCCTGCTGGGGATCGAGCTTGCGGAAGTCCTGTTGGCCCGCGGTGCCGCCGAGATCGCGGACCTGGCAGCGTCCTGAGCCGAGAATTCCACCAGGTCATGGGAAGGCACAGCGGCGTCAAGGCGCCGGACGGCGCCCGGATCCTCGTCGCCCGCAGCCCGGACCGGGCAGCGGGCCTGGTCAGTGCCCTGCGCGGCGTCGGCGCCGAACCCGTGCTGCTTCCGCTGATCGATTTCGAGCTGGCCAGGGACCAGCATTCCCTGGATGTAGCCTTCGACGCCCTCGGTGCCGGTGCGTACGCTTGGCTGGTCGTCAGCAGCGTGACAGCTGTCCAGGCGCTCGAGGCCAAGGCCACCGAACGGGGTACCAACCTCGCTGCCTGGCTTCCGGGCAGCCTCATGGTCGCCACGATCGGACCCGCCACCCGGCACTACCTCGAAACCCGGGGAGTCGCCGTCGACCTGGCACCCGCCGGCCAGCAGTCCGGTGCGGGACTTCTCGATATCTGGCCCGCACACCAGGGCAGTGTATTCCTGCCGCAGGCAGATATCGCGGACCCCCGGCTCCGCCGCGGGCTGGCGGCCCGCGGCGCCTTCGTCCAGGCCGTGACCGCCTACCGCACCGTAGACTACCCGGCCGACCCGCGCCGGAGCCTGGCCTTCTGTCAGCCGGCAACACTCCCGGACCCCGGCCCGGACCGGCCCGCCGAAGCCGCTGTCCTTACCCCGGCGCAGGCGAAAAACGAAATCGACGCCGGTCTGCTGGACGCCGTTGTTGCTGCTTCCCCCAGTGCCGTCCGGCGCATCCACGAGGACCTTTCCCCGCTGGGCGCATGCCGGTTCGTGGCCATCGGACGCTCGACCGCCGCCCAGGCTCAGTCACTCGGCCTCAGCGTCGCCGCCGTGGCCGAGGAGCCCACCGCCTCCGGTCTGGTGGCAGCCGTTATTCGCGCGCTGGCCAAGGAATCGCCCCCACACCATCCGCCCGCAGAGCCCACAGCAAAGGACACCATATGAGCTTCCCGACCCACCGCCCCCGCCGGCTCCGCACCACCCCTGCATTGCGCCGGCTGACAGCCGAACACCGGCTCTCGGCCGCCGAACTCGTCCTGCCCGCCTTCATCCGCGAAGGGCTGACCGAGCCGAACCCGATTTCCTCGATGCCCGGCGTCCAGCAGCACACCACCGAGACGCTCAAACGCGCCGCCAGCGAGGCCGTGGAGCTCGGCGTTGGTGGCATTATGCTCTTTGGAATCCCCGCCGTCCGCGACGCCACCGGCACCGCCGCCCTGGACCCTGACGGAGTGCTTAACAAGGCCATCCGGGACGTCCGTGCCGAAGTCGGCGACGAGCTGGTCATCATGAGCGACGTCTGCCTGGACGAATTCACCGACCACGGGCACTGCGGAGTCCTCGACGCCAGCGGTTACGTGGACAACGACGCCACGCTGGAGATCTACGCCCGGATGGCCGTGGCCCAGGCCGAGGCCGGCGCCCACGTGCTCGGCCCGTCCGGGATGATGGACGGCCAGATCGCAGTCATCCGACAAGCCCTCGAGGAAGCCGGCCACACCACCACCGCCGTCGTCGCCTACGCCGCGAAATACGCCTCGGCGTTCTACGGTCCGTTCCGTGAGGCCGTTGATTCCCAGCTCACCGGTGACCGGCGGACCTACCAGATGGACGCCGCGAACCGCCGCGAAGCGGTCCTCGAAGTGGAACTGGACCTCGAAGAAGGCGCCGACATGGTGATGGTCAAGCCAGCCATGAGCTACCTCGATATCCTCGCCGACGTCGCCGCGATGAGTCCGGTGCCGGTCGCGGCCTACCAGATTTCCGGCGAGTACTCGATGATCGAAGCTGCCGCGGCCAACGGCTGGATCGACCGCCGGGCCGCCATCACCGAATCGGTACTTGGCATCAAACGGGCAGGCGCCAACATCGTCCTCACCTACTGGGCCAGCGAACTTGCCGGCTGGCTGAAAGAGTCCCGGTGAGCCCCGTGACAGGGTCCGATCCCGCTTCCGCGCCAAACCCCACCGCCCCGGTGGGCCCGGGGCGCATCCTGCTGGGCCTGAACACCTTCGGCGACATCGGGGTCTTCCCCGACGGACACCCCGTCCCGCACGCCCAGGTACTGCGCCAGCTGCTGGAGCAGGCCGAACTCGCTGACCAGGTGGGGCTCCATGCCTTCGGCGTAGGGGAGCACCACCGCCGTGACTTCGCCGTCTCCGCCCCCGAAGTGTTCCTCGCCGCGGCGGCAGCCCGGACCCGGAGCATCCGGCTCGGCTCCGCAGTCACCGTGTTGAGCTCCGATGACCCCATCAGGGTTTTCCAGCGCTTCTCCACCGTGGACGCCATCTCCAACGGCCGGGCCGAGGTGATGCTGGGCCGCGGCTCCTTTGTGGAGTCCTTCCCGCTCTTCGGACTCAACCTCGCCGATTACGAGGTCCTGTTCGAGGAGAAGCTGGAGCTCTTCGACAAAGCCCGCGCCCAGCAGCCCATCCACTGGGAGGGACGCACCAGGCCGTCCATCAGCGGTCTGAGTGCCTACCCGCCGCTGGAACACCACCTGCTGCCGGCCTGGATCGGCGTCGGCGGAACCCCTGAATCGGTGCTGCGCTGCGCCGAATACGGGTACCCGATCATCTTCGCAATCATCGGCGGAGAGCCGCGGTCCTTCGCCCCGCTGGCGAATCTGTACCGCGATGCGATGGCCAAATACGGCCACCCGATGCAGCAGATAGCCACCCATTCGCCCGGCCACATTGCCGCTACCGACGAGGAAGCACGGGAGGAGTTCTTCCCGCACTGGCTCGGCCAGCGCAACCTGATCGGTGCCGAGCGCGGCTGGGGTCCCGGCAATCGCGCCGAGTTTGACGCGATGTGTACCCAAGAGGGCGCCCTCTACGTCGGCTCGCCGGACACCGTCGCGGCCAAGATCGGCCTGCTCAAGCACAACCTCGGCGTGGACCGCTTCGACCTCAAATACAGCAACGGCACCCTGCCGCACACGGCGATGATGCGCTCGATCGAGCTGTTCGGCACCGAGGTGGCACCCCGGGTTGCCTCGTTGCTGGCCGGGTCTTCACCGCAGAACTGAAAGAATAGGAACCATGACTTCCAGCCACCCTCGCAACGAGGCACTCTTCGACCGCGCCCGCCAGCTGATGCCGGGCGGTGTTAACTCGCCAGTCCGTGCGTTCGGCTCCGTCGGCGGCACACCGCGGTTTATGGTCTCCGCCAAGGGCCCCTATCTGACAGATGCCGATGGCGCAGAATACGTGGACCTGGTCTGCTCCTGGGGCCCGGCACTGTTGGGTCATGCACACCCGGAGGTCCTCGCCGCGGTGCATGCCGCCGTCGACCGGGGGCTGTCCTTTGGCGCCTCGACGCCGGATGAGGCCAATCTCGCGGCTATCGTGCAGGAACGTGTTCCTGCCGCCGAGCGGGTCCGGATGGTCTCCACCGGCACCGAGGCCACCATGACCGCCGTCCGGCTGGCCCGCGGCTTCACCGGCCGGAACCTCATCATCAAGTTCGCCGGCTGCTACCACGGACACCTCGACGGGCTCCTCGCTGCGGCCGGCTCGGGCCTGGCGACTCTCGCGCTGCCGGGTTCGGCCGGCGTCACGGCCGCCACCGCAGCCGAAACCCTCGTCCTGCCCTACAACGACCTCGCCGCCGTCGAGGCCGCCTTCGCCCAGCACGGACCCAACATCGCCGCCGTCATCACGGAGGCGGCGCCGGCCAACATGGGCGTCGTCACCCCGGGTGAGGGGTTTAATGCCGGCCTGTCGCGCATCACCGGCGAGCACGGCGCCTTGCTGATCCTCGATGAAGTCCTGACTGGATTCCGGACCGGCTACTCGGGCTACTGGGGCCTCACTGGCGGTGCCGCCGGCGCGGCCCAGCCCTGGACCCCGGACCTGCTGACGTTCGGCAAGGTCATCGGCGGCGGAATGCCGGCCGCGGCCCTCGCCGGCCGCGCAGAGGTCATGGACTACCTGGCGCCGTTGGGCCCCGTCTACCAGGCCGGCACGCTCTCCGGAAACCCGGTGGCCATGGCCGCCGGCGTCGCCACCCTCACCCACGCCAACGCCGGAGTCTACTCCTTTGTGGACGCCCGCTCGCTGGAGCTCTCCGCGGCACTGTCCTCGGCACTGGGCGCGGCAGGGGTGGACCATTCGATCCAGCGAGCCGGGAACCTGTTCTCGGTGGCGTTTGGCACCTCGGCGCGCGGCGTACACAACTACGACGACGCCCAGGGCCAGGAAGTGTTCCGCTACGCGCCGTTCTTCCACTCCATGCTCGACGCCGGGGTTTACCTCCCGCCGTCGGTCTTCGAGGCCTGGTTCCTCTCCGCCGCGCACGACGACGCCGCGATGAACCGGATCTTCGATGCCCTGCCGGCCGCCGCCAAGGCAGCGGCGGCCGCGAAGGCGTAGCTCCGGCGGGCCCCACGGCCCGTACTGCCCATCCGGTATCGAGCTTAAACAGCTGTGGGGCACCCGCCGCGGCGGGTGCCCCACATGCTTAAGCGGCCGTCCCGCGCTCTAGAGGACGTCCGAAAGGAATCCCTGCAGGCGTTCCGTGCGCGGATCGGTGAAGATCTGTTCCGGCGGCCCGGACTCGACGACGACGCCGCCGTCCATAAACGTCACGGTGTCCGAGACGTTCCGGGAGAAGCCCATCTCGTGAGTCACCACGACCATGGTCATACCACCCTTGGCGAGGTCGGCCATCAGCGCCAGCACACCCTTGACAAGTTCCGGGTCGAGCGCGGACGTAGCCTCGTCGAAGAACATCACTTCGGGTTTCATGGCCAAAGCCCGCGCTATCGCCACCCGCTGCTGCTGACCTCCGGAGAGATTGGCGGGGCGGGCATCCGCCTTGTGCTTGAGCCCCACGAGGTCAAGCTGGGCAACTGCCTCCTCGCGGGCCTGCTCCTTGGACATTCCGCGGAGCTTGCGCAGTGCCAGCGAGACGTTTTCCACCACGGTCTTGTGCGGGAACAGATTGAATTGCTGGAAGACCATACCGATCCGCCGGCGCAGCTCGTCGGGGTTGTCCTGAAGCACGGACTTCCCGTCGAGGAGGATGTCGCCCTGGTCGGGTTCGATCAGCCGGTTCATAACCCGCAGAAGCGTTGACTTACCTGAGCCGGACGGCCCGATAACGGAAGCCGTTGTGCCCTGCCCAACGTGCAGGTCGATGCCGCGGAGGACGTGGTTCGCCCCGAACGACAGGTGGATGTTTTTTGCTGTCAGCGACCCGGAAGCAAACTCGCTCATGCCGGGGCCCCCTTTCCGACCTTGGCGGCCGCGTCATCGGGTTCCTTTTTTTCCGGCCGGCCCGAACGCAGGCGGCCATCAATCCAGTTCACGAAGTGTGTTAATGGAACCGTCAGGGCCAGGTAGAAGACCGCCGCGGCAACATACGGGGACAGGTTCCCGCTGGTCGACGCCGCATCCTTGCCGATCTGGAAGATTTCCCGTTCCGAGGCCAGCAGGCCCAAGAGGAAAACCAGCGAGGACTCCTTGATCAGGGCGATGAACTGGTTAACCAGTGCGGGCAGAACCCGCCGGATGCCCTGGGGCACAACCACCAGCCGCATCGAGGGGCCATAGCCGAATCCCAGGGCGCGGGTGGCTTCGAGCTGTCCCTTGTCCACGCTCTGGATGCCGGAGCGGAAAATCTCACCGATGTAAGCTGCCGACATCAGCGACAGTGCCGCCACCGCCATCGGGTACGGGCTCGTCGATCCGGTCAGTTGCCGAATGATCGGACCGAAGCCGAAACCGATCACGAGGATCGTCAGCACCGGCGGCAGCCCACGCAGGATGTCGGTGTAGACACGCGCGATCCAGCGCACCGCAGCGTTCCTGGAGATACCCATCAGGGCAAGCACCATCCCGAGCAGCGTTCCGATGATGCCGGAAGTGATTGCCAGGACGATCGTATTCGGCAAGCCGACCGCGAACATCATGGGGATGACTTCGCCCATCGCCTTCCAGTCGAGGAAGGTGTCGCCAAGTTGTTTGAGGATATCCAGGAGGTTCATAGACGGCCCGGGCTACTTTGCCGGAATCTGGACGGCCTTGCTGCCCGGCTTCCAGCCCTGCGGGGTCTGCTCCGCCACGGTGGGACGGTCCGTGTACCACTCGGACGTCAGCTTGGTCCACGTGCCGTCGGCGATCACTGCATCCAGGCCGGCGTTCAGCGCCTCGATAAGGGCCTTGTTGTCCTTGTTCACGGCGTAGGCCGTGAAGTTCTGGGTATTTACGACCTTCTCGGCGATTTTGGTCTTGTCGCCTTCCTTGACCTGGCCTGTTGCCTGCTGGGACGGGGCCACCCACGCGTCCACCTGGCCGTTCTTCACGCTGGCGTAGACCGTGTTGTAGTCAGGGAAGCGGACAGGCTCAAGTTTAAGCGTATTGGTGACGTAGTCATCCTGCACGGTGCCCTGGACGACGCCGACGCGTACGCCGGCCTTAAGGTCATCGAAGGACTTGACCTGGGCGTTGTCCTTTGTCACGACAGCCATGTAGCCGAAGTCGTAGCCATTGGTGAAGCCAACCGTTTCGCGGCGCTTGTCGGTCGTGGAAATCGAGGATGATCCGGCGTCGAACTGTTTGTTGTTGACTTGTGAGAGCAACGCGGAGAAGTCGGTTGAAGCGAATTCGACCTTGAGGCCCAGCTTGTCGCCGATCGCACGCATCAGCTCGTTGTCGTAGCCGGTGAACTTACCGGAGGGATCGATGAAGATGTTCGGCGGCGCATCCGAGAGGGTGCCGACCCGCAAGGTGCCCTCGGTGATCAAGCCAAGTTTCGTCTTGTCGATCGTGTCCAGGGGAGTGATGTCAGCGGTCGTGTACTTGTCCAGCGAAGTCTGGTCGCTGCCGGCGAGTGCGTCAGTGGGTGAGCCGGACGGTTGCGCTGATCCGCCGCCGCAGGCCGCCAGGGACACAGCCACAGCGATCGCCACAGGAACAGTAGTCAGCCACTTCATGGCTTTGGTTTTCATCATGCAATCGCTTTCGTCAGGAGTGTGTGGTCCGCGGGGGCAACGCCGCGCCCGGGCGCAGGGCGCGGACGGACCGGGGACAGCAAGCCGCAAAATATAAGTGTGACACCTGACCCGAAGGCGAATTCAAAGCGAATTTATGCTCTCGATCTCCCTTCGATGCCGAATTAAGTTCATGCGCCTTAGTAGTGCCACGGTATCTGAGCCGTCCGGGCAGGGTGCGACGGAACGAATGACGTGCAGGCCCGGTCCCGCCCGGCGCCGCAAGGGCTGTGATTTCCGTCGCACTTGGCCGGTTTTCGGGGCGTTGAGGGCTATAGCGTGCCGCCATGCCCGTCAGTGTTTCGGCGCGTGACGTGCTCTTTGTCCTAGAAATCCCCGCGGCTGGCGTCTTCCGGCGGCAGCACCGGCCAGTCGCCCTCGATCACGGCGGCGGGTTTGGTTTTGCGCAGGTAGGTCTGAAAATCCGACGCCTGGGCCGAGGCCCACTCGATCTGGAGCTGGTGCAGGTGGCTGGCCGGCATCCGGAGCTTCGGGAACTTCCCTGCCATGGCGTCGAGCATACGGAGGGTGGCGAGGGCGTCCGCCGCTGAGGTGTGGGCATTGTCCAGGTTCACCCCGTACTCCTCGCAAAGGGCTGTCAGCGTGCGCTTGCCTTTGCGGTACCGGTCGACCTGCTTGTTCATGATGTACGGATCCAGGACGGGAAAACGGCTCAACTGCGGGACACCGTAGCGGGCCGATTCGGCGGCGAGCACGGTGAAGTCGTAGCTGGCGTTGAAGGCGATGACCGGCACTCCCCGGTCGAAGAGCTCTTGAAGCGCTGCGGCAACCTCCCGCGTCACTTCGGCGGCAGGGCGGCCCTCGCTGCGGGCCCGTTCTGTCGTGACGCCATGGATGTCACTGGCCTCGGTCGGGATCTCGACTCCCGGATCGGCGAGCCACTCGTGCTCGTTGATGATCCCGCCGTCGTTGTCCACCACAGTGATGGATGCCGTGACGATCCGTGCGGAGCGCGAGTTCCGACCTGTGGTTTCGAGGTCGAAGGCCGCGCGGGGGAGGGTGTTCCAAGTGCTCATGCATCAACGCTACCTGCTGCCACCGACAGGAACGCGCCAGCGTTTGTGCCCGGCACGGCGTCGGCGGTGCCTACCGCAGCCGTCCGGCTGGCGGGGCGGGTTGGGGTGGGGCGGGTTGGGGTGGGGAGGACTGTCGGGACTGCCGCGCCGCTAGGCTGGAGTGATGAAAGCGGAGTATGTGGAGGCGGTGCTGGATGTGGTGGCGCTGATCCCCGCAGGCGCCGCGGTGGCCTACGGCGACATCGCGGAACTCCTCGGTTCCGGCGGCCCCCGCCAGATTGGCGCCGTGATGAGCCACCACGGCAGCGCGGTTCCCTGGTGGCGGGTCCTGAAGTCCAGCGGCGAGGCGCCTCCCGGACACGAACGCGAGGCCCTTGCCCGGTACCTCCGGGAAGGCACCCCGCTGCTGGGCGAGTACAAAAAGTACCTGCACTCCGGTGAGGGGCGTTTCCGGGTGGACCTGATGGCTGCCCGCTGGGCGCCGACGGGCAGTGATTTCGACGCCATCGACGCCGCCGCAGAGCGGCTGGAACGATCCTTGCGCAAACTGTCGGTCCCTGATGATGAAATGACTGTGTGAGCAACCCCAGCAAGAACGCCGAGTCCCGCCCGCCCGTCACACGGCCCGCAACATCTCCACCGGCTTCCCTGGCTCAGGCACCAGGAGGGTCCGAAGCCGGGACGCGCCGAGCTGCCAGGCCGGGCGGCTCCGGTTCCGCGCTCCGACTGCTGCCGCCAAAAAAACTGCACAACGCTGTGCCTGTGTTGTCGGCAGACCAGCTCGCCGCCGTCGACGTCCCACACGGCTCCGGCCCCGTTCTGATCCCGGGAGCGCCGGGAACCGGCAAGTCCACTGTGCTCGTTGAGGCCGCCGTCCGGCGGGCCCGGCGCGATGGACTCGATCCGGAACGGATCCTCATCCTCGCCCCCGGACGCCTTGCCGCCGATTCGCTCAGGGACCGCTTTACGGCCCGGCTGGACCGCAGTTTAAGTACGACGCCGGCACGCACCTGGGCTTCATACGCCTTCGATCTGATCCGGCGCGCCAAAGCGGAAGGGATCCTGCCGCTGCCGCGTCCGCCGAAACTCCTCTCCGGCCCGGAACAGGACCTGATCATCAAGGAACTGCTGGAGGGCCACGCGGAGCCCGGACTTGAGCTGCCCTGGCCCGAGGACCTGGCGGCCGCACTGCTGACGCGGGGCTTCCGCCAGGAAGTCCGCCAGCTCTTTGACCGGATCATCGAATCCGGCCGGACGGCCGAGGACCTTGTGGTCCTGGCGCGACGTTGCCACCGGCCGGACTGGGTTGCCGCAGCCGGACTCTATGCGGAGTACCGCGACGTCCTGGACCTGCGGATGCCGGAATCCTTCGACCCGGCCGGCATCATCACCGCGGCCCGGCAGATCTTCCAGGACGAGCCGGACTTTCTGGCCGCTGAACGCGACCGGCTCCAGCTGATCCTGGTGGACGACATGCAGGAAGCCAACCCCGCCGTATTCGAGCTGCTCGCGGACATCGCCGCCGGCAAGGAAGCGCTCATTACCGCATCGCCGGACACCGTAGTCCAGGGTTTTCGCGGCGCCCGCCCGGACCTTGTCGCGGAGCTCCCCTGGTTGCTGGCCCCCGTCGACGGTGTTGTGATCGAACGGCCGCTCCGGACCGCGCACCGCCACAGCCCGGCGGTTGCTGAGGCCTGGCTTTCGGTTGCCGGACGGATCTCCAGCAGGGCCGGCGGGCAGTCCGCTCGCCAGCTCGAGCAGCCGCCCGCACCGGATCCGGACCCGGGAACCGCCGCCGGAGCCGTTGAAGCGCACCTGCTGCCGTCGCCGGTGCACGAACTGCGCTACGTGGCACAACGGATCCTGGAAGCCCAGCTCACCGACGGCCGCGACCTCGGTGACATCGCCGTGGTCGTGCGCAACGGCGGCCAGCTCAGCCAGCTGCAGCGCTACCTCGCGGGTCAGGGGATCCCGGTCCGGATCCCGGTGGCGGAATCCGCTGTCCGCGACGAAGTCGCCGTCCGGCCCCTGCTCAATGCCTATGCCGTTGTGTTGGACCCTGCCGCACTCAGCCCCGAAGCGGCAGTGGCGCTGCTGACCTCGCGGATCGGCGGGGCCACCGCGATCGAGCTGCGGCGCCTCCGCCAGTCCCTGCGCCGGGAGGAGCTCCTGGGCGGCGGCGGCCGCACCAGCGATGTGCTCCTCGTCGAGGCCCTGCTGGAACCGGGCGCGCTCGGGACCCTCGGCATTGAGGGCACCTCTGCACGACGGATTGCACGGATGATCCAGGCTGGCCGGGTTGCCGCCCAGGCTCCGGGCGGCAACGCCGAAACGGTGCTCTGGGCACTCTGGAACTCCACCGGTCTTGCCGCGCGTTGGACCGAGGCGGCGCTGGCCGGCGGATCGGCGGGTGCCCGTGCTGACCGGGACCTCGATGCCATGATGGCCCTTTTCCACACGGCGGAGCGCTTTGTGGACCAGCTGCCCGGGTCCGGACCCGAGCAGTTCCTCGAGTACCTGCTCAGCCAGGAACTCCCGATGGACACCCTCGCGGCACGGGCCCAGCTGGAGGACGCCGTTGAACTTATGACCCCGGCCAGCGCTGCCGGCCGGGAATGGCCCGTCGTCATCGTCCCCGGCCTGCAGGAAGGCGTATGGCCAAACACCAGGCTCCGCGGCGAACTGCTCGGCAGCACACTCTTCGCGGACGCCGTCGAGCACGGCGTGGAATACGCCCTGCAACTGGATCCCCTCAGCAGGCTGCGCGAAATCCGCTACGACGAGCTGCGCAGCTTCTCCACTGCTGTGTCGCGGGCCACGGAGCAACTGATCTGCACGGCCGTGTCTTCCGAGGATGAACAGCCGTCGTCGTTCCTGGACTACGTGGTGCCGCTCCGCCCCGGCCAGGACCGGCGCGCTTTCACCCAGGTTGAGCGCCCTCTTACCCTGCGCGCCCTCGTCGCCGAGCTGCGCCAGTACGCCCAGCTCGACGCCGGAACTCCGGAAGCCCTGGAAGCCTCCGACGTTCTTGGCACATTGGCCGCGGCTGAGCCCGCCGTACCCGGCGCGCATCCCGCGAGCTGGTGGGGGCTGGCCCCGCTGTCCACGGACGATCCCGTTGTTCCCCCAGGCGGCACTGTCTACGTCTCGCCTTCGAAGGTGGAGACGGTGCAGAAGTCGCCGCTGGACTGGTTCGTCCAGGCTGCCGGCGGCGAAGCCGCCACCGACTTTGCCCGCAGCCTGGGCACCCTGGTCCACGCCATCGCGCAGGACCTGCCCGATGCTTCGGGCGGTGAATACGTGGCTGAGCTCATCCGCCGCTGGCCGGCGTTGGGGATGAAGGACAACTGGGAAGGCAAACTGGACTTCCAGCGCGCCGAAACGATGGTTCGTAAACTTGCCCAGTACGTGCTGGTGATGCGCAGCGAGGGACGGTCCCTGGTCGGCGTCGAGCTGGACTTCGAAGTCAAGCTCCCGGACCTTGGGGCCGGGAACGGAACGGCCGGCGCTGACGCGGGCGCCGACGGGGGCCCTTGGCCTGCCCGCCCGGCCGTGCTGCGCGGCCAGGTCGACCGGCTGGAGATCGACGCCGAGGGCCGGCTCGTTGTGGTGGACCTCAAGACCGGCAAACGGCAGCCGGGCAAAGCCGAGCTGGCGCGGCATCCGCAGCTGGGAGCGTACCAGGCTGCGGTGCTGGCCGGAGGTTTCGCCGGTTCCGACGACGGCCCGCCCCCGCTGCCCGGCGGTGCCGTCCTGGCCCAGCTGGGAACCGGCACCAAAAGCCCTGGCATCCAGTCCCAGGCAGCGCTGGACCCCGCGGAAAACTGGGCACTGGACATGGTCGGCGACGCTGCCCGGGTGATGTCCGGGAGCGCTTTCGAGGCCCGCCATGATCCGTCCAAAAGTGGCCACGGTGGCCACGGCTGCCGCCTTCCCGAAGTCTGCCCGCTGTGCCTGCGGGGAAAGCAGGTTACCGAATGAGCACCGAAACTGCCCGTTCCGCCGTTGCACCGGCAGCACTTCCAGTCCCCAGGTTCACCCCGGCGGAGCTCTCGGCCCTGCTGGGGGAGACCAACAGCCCTACAGCCGAACAGTCGCAGATCATTTCCTCACCCCTGTCGCCGCGGCTCGTTATTGCCGGCGCCGGTTCGGGCAAGACCGCCACGATGGCAGACCGCGTGGTGTGGCTTGTCGCCAACGGCTGGGTCCGTCCGGAGGAAGTCCTCGGCGTAACCTTTACGCGCAAGGCGGCCGGCGAACTGGCCAGCCGGATCCGCGCCAAGCTGGCGGCGCTGCAGCGTATCGCCGCGTCCGACACGCAGAATCAGGTGTTCCCCGCCGGGCTGCTCAGTACCGATGCACTTGAACCCAAGGTCTCCACCTACCACTCCTACGCCAGCGGCATTGTGTCGGACTACGGGCTGCGGCTCGGCGTCGAACGCGACGTTGTGCTCCTCGGCGGCGCCCAGGCCTTCCAGCTCGCCAGCGAAGTCGTGGAAGCCTACGACGGCGACTACGAACACTTCCGATCCGCAAAATCCACCCTGGTCAAGGCAGTCATCCAACTGGCGGGCGAGTGCGCTGAGCATCTCCAGGAACCCGCCGGCGTCCGCCGCTGGCTGCTGGAGCGGGTGGCCGAGTTTGAGCAGCTGCCCTACCTCGCAACCGCCACAAAGAATCCCAGCCAGGCCGTCGCCGAGCTCAGCGGACTGCTGCGCACCCGGGCCAGCGTCGCGGACATGGTGGGGCGCTATACGGACGCCAAGCGTGCCCGCGGTGCCCTCGACTTCGGGGACCTCGTGGCCCTCGCCGCCCGTGTGGCCAACGAGATTCCGCTCGCCGCGGAAACCGAACGCCAGCGCTATAAGGTGGTGCTGCTCGACGAATTCCAGGACACCTCACACGCCCAGCTTGTCCTTTTCTCCCGGTTGTTCAGCGACGGCCATGCGGTCACCGCGGTGGGCGATCCCAATCAGTCGATCTACGGCTTCCGCGGAGCCTCCGCCGGCCAGCTCTTTCATTTCGTCCGCGAATTCCCGGCGCGGCTCGGAGCCGGCGAAAGACCAGCCGGCGTCGGTACCGGTGCCGACGCGGCAGACAGCACGGCGGGCTTTGCCCTCGCGCCGACGTCCTACCTCACCACGGCATGGCGCAACGGCCGGACCATCCTCTCGGCCGCCAACGTCATTTCCGCGCCGCTCAGCGCCGCCGCGGCCCGGACCGGCCCGGCCGGTGAACGGGACAAGGCCGGGGGTGTCGAGGTGCCGCCGCTGCAGCCCAGCCCCGCCGCGGTCCAGGGCCGCGTGGTGATGGGCCGGTTTGGCACCGATGAGGATGAGGCCGCGGCGATCGCGGGCGACGTGTTGAAATTCAGGGTGACAGACTTCAGCGGGACGGCAGGGGAGCCTGAACCGCCCGCCATGGCGGTTCTGTGCCGCCGGCGCGCCCAGATGGAATGCATTCGCCGCGAATTCGAAGTGCGCGGGATCCCCTATGAAATCGTCGGGCTCGGCGGTCTGCTGGACACCCCCGAAATCGTGGACCTGGTTGCGACCCTCCGGGTACTGGCCGACCCCGGACGGTCCGATTCGCTGATGCGCCTGCTGGCCGGGGCACGCTGGCGGATCGGGCCCGCGGACCTGATGGCCCTGCGCGACTGGTCCAGCTTCCTGGCCCGGCGCCGCGGCCGCCCCGGCGCCGCTGACGACGACGTTACCGTTGACGACGGCGCGGAGGCGGTGGTGATCGAGGGCGACCTCACGGACGCCGCGAGCCTGATCGAGGCACTCGACTGGCTCCCGCGTGCGGGCTGGACCTCCGTGCACGGCCGCCAGCTCGGTGCCGAGGCGCTGGAGCGTCTCCTCCGGCTTTCGGCGGAGCTCCGGCAGTTGCGCGGCTATATGGGTGACGACCTGACCACCCTGCTTGGTGAGGTGGAGCGGGCGATGCTCCTGGACATCGAGGTCGCCGCACGGCCGGGGATCAGCATTCACCAGGCCCGCCGCAACCTGGACGCCTTCCAGGACGCTGCTGCCGGCTTCCTGCACACGTCCCAGCGGGTGGATGTGCTGGCGTTCCTGGCCTGGTTGGAGGCCGCGGCCGCCGAAGAGAATGGCCTGGATGCCGCGGCGCCCGAAGTGAACCATGAAGCCGTGCAGCTACTGACGGTACACGCTTCCAAAGGCCTGGAATGGGATGTGGTATTTGTGCCCGGGCTCAATGCCGGGGCCTTCCCGAGCAGCCGGGACTCGCGCTGGAGCAGCGGCAGCGCCGCACTGCCCTGGCCGCTGCGCGGGGACCGCTCGGACCTTCCGCAATGGGACCTCGACCACCCTGACCAAAAAGGCTGGCTCGACGCCGAAAAGGACTTCAAGTCCGCCGTGCAGGTTCACGGCGAGGCCGAGGAACGTCGGCTCGCGTATGTGGCCTACACACGCGCCAAACATGTGCTCTGGGTTTCCAGCGCCGCCTGGGTCGGCTCGCGGGCCGGGATGGCGGACATGTCGCCGTTCCTGGCCGAACTTGAGGTG
The DNA here is from genome assembly GCF_029960715.1 of Arthrobacter sp. AL05. NCBI lineage: Bacteria > Bacillati > Actinomycetota > Actinomycetes > Micrococcales > Micrococcaceae > Arthrobacter > Arthrobacter sp. AL05. Next base: position 63,378 of record NZ_JASBRC010000004.1, on the reverse strand, counting down.
CTCGCCGCCGGCGGCGCCGCCGTGATCCACCCGTTGTCCGTCAGCGAGGAATCATTGCCGCAGGAGAGTCCGTTGACCTCGGAACTGGAGGTCGCGGGGTGGCCGTATGATCCGCTGGAGGGGCCCGTTGATCCTCGCAGCGGCGCCCGGCTGCGCCTCATTCCCGGCCGGCGGACGGCCATGGAGTCCGCTGCCGGGCGGGTGTTGGGATCCATGGGTCCGAAAGTGCCGCCGGATGCCGGGCCGGATGCCGACGCCGGTGTCGCCGGAGCAGACACACGCCGGCAGCTGCGTGGCCCCGCGGCCGGGTGGGCGGACGAGGCAGCGACCCTGCTGGAGCGCCGTTCCCGTCGGAGCACGGTGCAGGACGTTCACCTGCCGGGGCACATCTCCGCGTCCACCCTGGTGGATCTCGAGGACGACGCAGGCTCCGTCGTCGCGAGGCTGCGCCGCCCGGTACCGCGGGAGCCGGGTATGTCGGCCCGCAAGGGCACCGCATTCCACGCCTGGGTCGAAGAGTACTTCGGCGCAGCCGGCATGCTGGACCTGGAGGAAGCTGCCGGTTCCGATGGCCACATCGATGCAGCCTACGGGCTGGACAGTATGGTCGAGACGTTCCGCCAGTCCGAGTGGGCCGATCGCGCCCCGGCGTACGTGGAGGTTCCGGTGGAGACCCGGGTCGGTGATGTGGTGGTCCGGGGCCGGATCGATGCGGTCTTCCGGGACTCCGACGGCGGGTGGGATCTGGTGGACTGGAAGACCGGCCGCCGGCCGTCGGCCGTCCAGTTGAAGACCAAATCTGTCCAGCTGGCCGTCTACCGGCTGGCCTGGGCCCGGCTCAAAGAAGTCCCGCTGGACCAGGTTCGGGCGGCGTTCTACTACGTGGCCGACGACGCAGTAGTCAGGCCGCACGATCTGGGTTCGGCCGAACGGCTCGAACAAATCGTCGCCGCTGCCCTCGGAACCGGCTAGCGGGTCTTCGGCTCGACGATCGCGAGCGAGGTCGTGGAGGTGTCGTCGGCCGGGTTCGCCGCCTCCGTCACCGGGGCGGCTTCGTCGGCGGGGGCGGTTTTTTCCCCGCCCACGACGGCGATCGACTGGGTTGAGGAGTCCTCGATTGCGCCCGCGGGGGCCGGTTCGTCGGGGATTGCAGTGACGGAGACGCTGGCTCCTGCGGTGCCAGCGGGCCGGTCGACGTCCGCGGCACTGTCGTTCGCTGCATCGTCCGCACCGGCGGTTCCGAGGGGGATCGGTGTGACCAGGACGGCGGGTGCGGCGCTGCCCGCCGGAACAGCGGCAAGCCTTGAATCCGGTTCCGGGGCCGGTACGGGCTGGGGGAGCGGTTCAACGCTGATCGGCTGCCCGCCGTGTTCCGCGACGTCCTCGGCGAGTGCGGTGAGCATGGATTCCGCCTCGTCGATCATGTCCTGGTTTGCGGCGGCGATGCCCTTAACGAGGTACTGCGCCAGGGCGAATTCGGCGGACAGCGCCGCTCGCCGCAGCAGGTGCGCGTCCGGTACGTCGCGCCGGGAAGAGGTGTAGTGGGTTAGTACGGATTCCACAAATTCATGGTCGTTGGACGCGACCAGCCAGGCCATGTCATCGGCCGGGTCGCCGATCCGCAAGTCTGTCCAACCGGTCACGGCGGTCACACGGTCGCCGTCCACCAGCAGGTTGTCCTCGTGCAGGTCGCCGTGGACCACACACGGATTGAAGCGCCACAGGGACACGTCTTCCAGGGCGTGTTCCCAGCGTCGCAGCAGCAGCGCGGGAATCATGCCGGTGGTCGCGGCCTGGTCCAGTTCGTTGAGGCGGCGCTGACGGAACTCGTTCGGGGTGTAGCTTGGCAGGTCGGCGTTGCTGACCAGTGAGTGGGGCAAGTCGTGGATGGCGGCGAGGGCCGCCCCGATTTCGCGGGCCACGGCCGATGATGCGGCGCCGAGTTCCTCGACTGATCGGGTGGATCCGGCCAAATGGGAATACACGAACGTGCTCAGCGGTCCCTGTCGGACGGTCCCGGCGACGGTTGGCATCAGGAAAGGAAGCTCTGCCCGGACGCCGGGGGTGAAAGCGCGCAGTATCAGGAATTCAGTTTCCAGGCGGGCGCTGGCCTCGGCATGGCGCGGCGAGCGGACGCGCCAGCGCTTGCCCTCGGAATCCAGCAGGAGTGCCGAATCGAAGTCTGCCGGATCGTCGGGCGCAGAGCTGACGGCGGTCGGTGTCAGCCCGGGCACTGCCGCGGTTGCCACAGCTGCCAGTTCGATTGGTTTTCTTCTCACGCTCCCACGGTAGATTGAGCGGCGCCCAAGACGGCGATGCAGCACGGCGAGTCTGAAAGATCGGGAATAATTTGCGGTGTGGTGCCGCGGTGCCGCGTGCGTCTCCGCGTGTGGCTGCCCACATACGGGGCGAACAAATGTCAATTGTCAGCGGGAGTCAGTACGGTAGGTACATGAGTCTTGCGGAGAATTCGGCACCAGAGAACCACCCCCGCGACGCCGCCTCAGCCTCCCCGCCTGCAGCCTTGGCCGCCAACCTGCTTCACGACGCAATTCTTCCGGTCCGCCCGGCGCTGATTGACCGCGGTTCCGCAGCACGGCTGAAGCCGGGAATGCTCGAGGAGCTCATCGCTGGCGGCGGCGCCCGGGCCATGGTGCTCTCCGGCCGGCAGGCCCTCATCGACGGCAGCAGCCTGGTGCTGCTGGACGCGGCAGAACTTGCCCGCCACCTGAAGGACACGGCGTACGCCCCGGAGCAGCTGATTTACCTGGGAATGGCACTGCCCGGATCGGACCTTGCGGCGGGCACCCAGTTGGTCCTCTTTATCCTGCCGCAGCAGTTCGAGGTTCAGGCCGAGGAATTCGAAGCCCACATCGCCGGCATCCCCCGGGGTGCGCAGTGGGCGGGATTCCGCGAAGTGGCCGCCGCCCTGAACCCCGCGGACACCGCCCTCTTCATCGAAGCCAGCGCCATCGCCAACTGGCATGCCACACATACCCACTGCCCGCGCTGCGGCACCGCTACAACGACGGAGAGCGGAGGCTGGGTCCGCCGTTGTCCCGCCGACGGATCGGAACACTATCCGCGCACCGATCCGGCCATCATCGTCACAGTGGTGGGTCCGGACGGCCGGCTGCTGCTCGGCGGCGGCGGCCCGCTCGATGCGAAGAACTATTCCACCCTGGCCGGCTTCGTCGAACCGGGGGAGTCGCTGGAGCAGGCAGTAGTGCGCGAGATCGGTGAGGAAGTGGGCGTGCGGGTCTCCGCCTGCCAGTACCTCGGTTCCCAGTCGTGGCCCTTCCCGGCCTCGCTGATGCTCGGTTTCACGGCCACCACCGCGGACGCAGAAGCCACACCCGACGGCGTCGAAGTGACCCGGGCACGCTGGTTCAGCCGAAGCGAACTGCAAGCGGCAGTACTCAGCGGAGAGATCGTCATCTCCAGCAGATTGTCCATCGCCCGTGCCCTGATCGAACACTGGTACGGCGGGCTCATCCAGGACCGTGCGGACAACGTATGAGGAGCCCCTCCTGACCACCTGCACCGGCATCCCCGCGCTGAGGGTCCCGCCGCGTATCCACCGCACACCCTCAAACGACTGAGCAGCAACAGTGAACAAAGATCTCTTCCAGTCCAGTGACTTCCCGGCAGTTCGGCCAGACGACCGCCCGGATGCCGAGCCTCCGGCGCCGGACAACCGTTCCCTTGAGGAACGCATCCTCGGCGGCCTGGACGCTGAACAGCGGGAAGTTGCCAGTACCCTGCAGGGCCCCATGTGCGTCCTCGCCGGGGCAGGCACCGGCAAGACCCGCGCCATCACCCACCGAATCGCCTACGGGGTGCACTCCGGCGTCTACAACCCGCAGCGGCTGCTGGCTGTCACCTTCACCTCGCGGGCCGCGGCGGAAATGCGCAGCCGACTCCGGGACCTCGGTGTCGGGAACGTTCAGGCCCGCACGTTCCACGCCGCCGCGCTGCGCCAACTCCAGTTCTTCTGGCCCCAGGCCGTTGGCGGCGTCCTGCCAAACCTGCTGGACCACAAGGCCCAGATGATTGCCGAAGCGGCACGGCGGTTGCGGCTCAGCACCGACCGCGCGTCCATCCGCGATTTGGCCTCGGAAATCGAGTGGGCCAAGGTCTCCATGCTGACGCCCGCCAACTACCTGGAGAAAGCCCAAGGCCGCGGCGCCCCGGGCGGCTTTGACCTGACCGCCGTCGCCCGTGTCTTTCAGTCCTACGAGGACGTCAAAACGGACCGGAACGTAATCGACTTTGAGGACGTCCTGTTGATCACTGTGGGCATCCTGCAGGAGGACCCGAAAGTCGCAGCCACCGTCCGGGAGCAGTACCGCCACTTCGTTGTTGACGAGTACCAGGATGTTTCGCCGCTGCAGCAGCGGCTGCTGGAGTTGTGGCTTGGCGGCCGGGACGAGCTCTGCGTCGTCGGGGACGCCAGCCAGACCATCTACTCCTTCACGGGCGCCTCGCCGAAGCAGCTGCTTGGTTTTAAGGCCCAGTACCCTCAGGCCGCAGTGGTCAAGCTGATCCGCGACTACCGCTCCACCCCGCAGGTGGTACGGCTCGCCAATGAGTTGTTGGCCGGCCGGCGAAGCGCCGGGCCAGCCGCCGACGCTGCCTGGGCCACGCCTCTGCAACTCGTGGCGCAGCGCCCGACCGGACCGGTGCCGCAATTCACCGAGTGTTCCGATGACGAAGCCGAAGCCGCAACCGTCGCCGTGAAGGTCCGTGAACTCCTTGACGCCGGCACTCCGGCCAGCCAGGTCGCCGTGCTGTTCCGCACCAACGGGCAGTCCGAGGCCTATGAGCAGGCACTGGCCTCGGCCGGTATCGGCTACCAGTTGCGCGGCGGTGAACGGTTCTTTGCCCGCAAGGAGGTCCGCGACGCCATCCTGCAGCTGCGGGCGGCTACCCGGGCCGTCTCCGAAACGGCCAGCCCCGAGCCACTGGGACAGTTAGTCCGCGACATCGTCGCCTCGCTCGGCTATACGGACTCGGCTCCGCACAGCGGCGGCGCGCTCCGGGAACGCTGGGAATCGCTCGCTGCGCTGGTTGCGCTGGCCGACGAACTCGTGATCAGCCGCGGCGGAGCGTTCACCCTGGCGGATTTCGTCAATGAACTTCAGGAACGCTCCCTGGCCCAGCACGCCCCCACCGTCCAAGGTGTCACGCTTGCCTCGCTGCACGCCGCCAAGGGCCTCGAATGGGACGCGGTGTTCCTCGTGGGGCTCAGCGAGGGTCTGATGCCGATCTCCTTCGCCGACAGCCCCGAATCCGTGGATGAGGAACGGCGCCTGCTGTACGTGGGGATCACCAGGGCCAGGGAACACCTGTTCCTGTCCTGGTCCACCGCGCGCACCCCGGGCGGCCGCGCCAACCGAAAGCCCTCGCGGTTCCTCGACGGCCTGCGGCCCGACTCTGTGGCCAGCTCCTCGGTCCGCGGCAAGGGGGCCGCGCCGCGGCGCAAGGCGGCCGTGCCCGCTACCTGCAGGGTCTGCGGCACCATGCTCTCCTCCGGTGCCGAACGCAAGGTGGGCCGGTGCAACCAGTGCCCGCCCAGCTACGAGGAGCAGACTTTCGACGCGCTCCGGCAGTGGCGCAAGGAAAAAGCGCTCGAAGCCGACGTCCCGGCTTTTGTGGTGTTCACCGACGCCACGCTGACTGCCATTGCCGAAGCACGGCCGGACTCCCTCGAACAGCTCGCCACTCTTCCCGGGGTGGGGCCGTCGAAGCTGGAGAAGTACGGCGAGGCAGTCCTGGCAGTGCTGGTCGAAAGCACCACACTCTAGTGGCCGGGAGCACCACGCGGGCAAGCGGCCCGGCAGCGTCCGCACCCACACCCCTCACCACCACCGACGGCTCGCCGGTGGAAGTGCGGCGCTCCGCGCGTCGACGCCGGACCGTTGCCGCCTTCTGGGAAAACGGCACCGCAGTTGTCGCCATACCGGCCAGCTTCAGCCGGGCCCAGGAACGCGAGTGGGTGCACCGGATGCTTGAGAAGCTGCGGCGCCAGGGGGAGCGCAGCGCCGGGCGACGCCGTCCGCGAAACGATGCCGCCCTCGGGGCGCACGCCGCCGCACTCTCCGCAAAGTACCTGGGCGGCCGGGCCGAACCGTCCTCGGTCCGGTGGGTGGGCAACCAGAACTCCCGTTGGGGGTCCGCGACGCCGTCGGAAGGGACCATCCGGCTCTCTGACAAGCTTCAGCCCATGCCGCAGTGGGTCATCGACTATGTGCTGTTGCACGAATTGGCGCACCTGCTGGTCGCCGGCCACAACGCGGCGTTCTGGCGTTTGCTCGAGGCCTACCCGGAGACTGCCCGGGCCAGGGCCTTCCTTGAGGGGGTTTCTTTCGCGACATCGCGCGGCCTGGCGCCCGGCAGCACAGACAATGGCACGGACGGCACAGCCGCAGGCGTTTCCTGCGGATAGCGCCTTGGCCCACCCCGGCCGGAAACGCAGCCGGGGGCGGGCGACTGGCTGTTTAGGACTTGGGCGTGTCGCCTGCGTCGGTTGCGTCGTCAGGGCCGGCACCGCCGGGTTCTTCCCCGGCCGGCCGGTCGCCGCCGGGTTCGTCGAAGCCGCCGCTCAGCAGCTTCTGGAGGGCGTCGTCAACCTCAGAGTCGCTGGCTTCGGCCAGCTTCCGGCGTTCGCTGAAGCCTTTGGGATCGTCCAGGTCTTCGGCGGTGGGCAACAAATCGGGGTGCTGCCAGATCGCGTCGCGGCCCTCGGTCCCGCGTTCCTCCTTGAGCGAGGCCCACAGTGCTGCGGCTTCCCGCAGCCGGCGCGGACGCAGCTCCAGACCTACCAGGGAGGAGAACGCGTGTTCAGCCGGTCCGCCCGAGGCGCGGCGGCGCCGCACGGTCTCCCGGAGCGCCGCGGCCGCGGGCAACAGCTTCTCTGTGGCCGCCCAGCTCAGTTCATCAACCCATCCCTCCACGAGTGCCAGGGCGGTCTCAAGTTTTTCGAGCGCCTGGTCCTGGGCGGGGGTTCGCTGGGGCATAAAGACGCCTTGGGACAGGGCCTCCTGGATACCCTCCGGATTGGCCGGATCCAGATCGCGGGCGAGTTCGTCGATTTTCGAGGTGTCGATGTGGATGCCGCGTGCATAGGCCTCGATCGCGCCGAGCAGGTGACCTCGCAACCAGGGGACCTGCACAAAGAGCCTGGCATGGGCCGCCTCCCGGACCGCAAGGAACAGCAGGATGTCGTGTTCCGGCAGGCTGAGGCCCTCGCCGAATTTGGCCACGTTGGCCGGCAGCAGTGCCATTTCGAGATCGGCCAGCGGCACACCGATATCCGTCGAGCTGACCACCTCGGCGGACAGTGCACCGATGGCCTGGCCCAGCTGCATGCCGAAGATCGCCCCGCCCATGTTCTGCAGCATGGAGGAGGCACCGCCCATCATGGACTTCATTTCCTCCGGCATCTGCTCCGTCATGGCTGTGGAGAGTGCCTTGGCGACGCTGTCGGCCACCGGTTCGGTCAGCCGTTTCCAGGTTCCGAGAGTTTCCTCGACCCACTCGGCCCGGGACCACGCCCGGCCGATCAGTCCGGTGGCCGGCAGGTCCGTGACCTGGTCAAGCCATAGTTCCGCGAGCCGCAGCGCCTCATCGACCTCGCGGGACTGCTGTGCCGTGATGGACGGGTCGGCGCCGCTGGCGGCCACCCGGCGGGCGTTTTCATGGGCCAGCTCCCAGTTCACGGGGCCCTCGGAGGATGAGCTCATCATGGCCTGAACCTGGGAGAACATCTGGGCCAAAAGCTTGGGATCGTCCGGAAGGCCCGCGGCTTTTGCTAATTCCGCGGGGTCGATGTTCCCCATTCCCTGCCCGCCCATCAGGTTCTTCAGCATTTCGGCCAGCGGATCCTTGGGTTCCTCGTCGCCGTTGGACGGATTAAGTGGGTTGGAGGTCATGATCCCGCCGATCGTCGGTGTGGCTGCTTCTGAGGTTCACGCTACCCCGCAGCCAGCAGGCTGTCTGCTGAAACGACTGCGCGTTCGCTGTCGGCAAAGAGCCAGGCCGGCCGCCGAGCGCGTAGTGTTGGGAACTGGAATATTGGCAGGCGCAAGCCGCGGCGCATTCTGCGGACGCAGTGCGCCAATCGGGGGTCCGCGGGGCTCCCGCGCGGCGGCACGGGGAGGTCCATCAGTGACAACTACGCAGGGTGAGCAGGCCGGCAGCCAGGTCGGGGGCCGACGGGCACTCCTCGCGAGGCCAGGCCGGAGCCAGCGTCGTGACAAGCGGTCCTCGGCGATGTTCGTCTCGGGCCTGCTGGCGCTGGCGCTCGGCGTCACCGCCGTGAGCCTGCCTGTCCCGTACGTCGTGGAATCACCGGGACCGACGTTTAATACTTTGGGCACGGACAACGGCACACCGGTCATCAGCGTCACCGGCCACGAAGCGTTTCCCGCCAAGGGAAACCTGGACCTGACCACTGTTTATGTTGATGGCGGGCCCAACGGACCGGTGTCGGTCTTCGAGGCGTTCTCCGCCTGGCTCAACGGTTCCAAAGCCGTATATCCCGAGGAACTGATCTTCCCTAAAGGGGTAACGAAAGAACAGTCCCAGCAGGAAAGCGCCGTCGCCATGACCACTTCCCAAGAGAACGCTGTGGCTGCGGCGTTGGTTGAGCTGGGAATCGCGTTCGAGCAGAAATTGCAGGTTGCAGGTGTCCCGGAGGGCTCCGCTTCCGCCGGGAAGCTCCAGAACAACGACATACTCGTGTCGGTCAACGGAAAGCCGGCGTCGGCGCTGAGTGCCATCCAGGCTGAACTTGCCGCCGGCGACGGCGCCCCGGTGAATGTCGTCGTCGACCGTGGCGGCAGCAATGTGACGGCCAGCATCACGCCGTCGAAGACCTCATCCGGCCGGTTCATCCTTGGGATCATGCTGCAGTACAAATTCACTTTTCCCTTCGACGTCAAAATCTCCCTGGACCAGGTCGGCGGACCCAGCGCCGGGATGATGTTCGCCCTCGGCATCGTGGACACGGTGACCCCGGGAGACCTGACCGGCGGCAAGCACATCGCTGGCACCGGAACAATCACTCCCGACGGCGCCGTTGGCCCGATCGGCGGCATCAGCCAAAAAATGCACGGTGCACGGTCCGGCGGCGCCACTTTGTTCCTTGCACCGGCGGCGAACTGCGACGAGGTTGTTGGGCATATTCCCGCCGGGCTGCAGGTCGTGCGGGTCGAAACTCTGGCGGATGCACGGCACGCAGTCGACGTTGCCGCGTCCGGAACCGACATGTCGGGCCTGCCGGGTTGCGCCAGCAACTAGACTGGCCGCGGAACTAAGATCAGCTGCCACTCGTGGCACTTGATGACGGCGTCGGCGATCTGTTGGCACGATGCCGGCGGTGGCTAGAATTCAGCAACGCCCGATTCCTGGATCGACGTGCCGCACCGATAACTAAAAACCAGTAACTGTCTACCAGCTATGAGGTACCGAGTTTGTCCCGTCCTGCCAGCACCGTCCCGCCCGGAAGACCCCTGCGACGACGAGGCGCGCTGACGCCGACGTTGATTGTTGTGGCACTGATCGTCGTCGGATTCATCTTCTTCGCCAATGTCTGGACGGACGTCCTCTGGTACCAGCAACTGGGGTACTTCGAAGTGTTCCTGACCGAGAACCTTGCGCGCATCGCCATCTTCGTGGCCGGCTTCGCGCTGATGTTCGCCGCTGTCTTTTTCGCCATCCGGATCGCTTACAACTCCCGTCCGGTCTACGCGCCGGACTCGGAGATCCGGGACAACCTGAACCGCTACCAGGTCCAGCTTGAACCGATCCGCCGCCTCGTTATGATCGGCCTGCCCGTACTCTTCGGCCTGTTCGCCGGGAGCGCCGCGGCCAGCCAGTGGCAGAAGGTGCTGCTGTTCTTCAACCAGGAATCCTTCGGCGAGACCGATCCCCAGTTCGGGCTCGACATCAGCTTCTACCTGATGACCCTGCCCTTCCTGGGCTTCATCACCGGCTTCCTGATCAGTGTCATCATCGTTGCCGGAGTTGCCGGAATTATGACGCATTACCTCTACGGCAGCATCCGCATTATGGAACGCGGCATCTTTACCAGCCGGGCAGCGCAGATCCATCTCGCCGTCTCCGGCGCAGCGTTCCTGCTGCTGCTGGGCGTCAACTTCTGGCTGGACCGGTTCACCTCCGTGCAGAACAGCGGCGGCCGGTGGGCCGGGGCGCTGTACACGGACGTCAACGCCGTGATCCCCACCAAAGCCATTCTGGCCGTCGCCGCTGCCCTGGTTGCGGTGCTGTTTATCGTCGCCGCGGTGATCGGCAAATGGCGCCTGCCGGTGATTGGTACCGCGATGCTCATCATCACCTCTATCCTGGCCGGCGGGGTCTACCCGTGGGTGATCCAGCAGTTCCAGGTCAGGCCCTCGGAGCAGACCCTCGAGAAGAAGTACATTGAGCGCAACATTGCCTTGACCCGCTCGGCATACGGCCTGGACAAGATCCAGGAGACGCGTTACAACGCCACCACCAACGCCACCACAGGGGCCCTGGCGCCGGACGCCCAGACCACAGCCAACATCCGTCTGCTGGACCCCAACCTGATCTCGGACGCATTCTCGCAACTCGAACAGTACCGCCCCTATTACCAGTTCCCGAGCGCGCTTAATGTTGACCGCTACGAGATCGACGGAAAAGTTCAGGACACCGTTATTGCCGTCCGTGAACTGAACCCGGACGGACTGAGCGCCAACCAGCAGTCGTGGCTGAACCGCCACGTCGTCTACACCCACGGCTACGGCGTCGTCGCCGCGAAAGGCAACAAGTTCACGGTTGACGGCAAGCCGGAGTTCCTGCAGTCAGGGATCCCGTCCACGGGCGTGCTAGGTGATGACTCCAGCTATCAGCCGCGGGTCTACTTCGGAGAAAAGTCGCCCGACTACTCCGTAGTGGGGGCACCGGACGGCTCCCAGCACCGCGAGCAGGATCGGCCCGCCAGCAAGGAGGGCGACGGGGAAACGCAGTACACCTTCACCGGCGACGGCGGCCCGAATGTAGGGAGCTTCTTTAATAAGGTCCTGTACGCGATCAAGTTCCAGTCCTCGGACCTTTTGCTCTCCGACGGAGTCAATCCCGAATCGCAGATCCTCTACGACCGCAATCCGCGGGAGCGGGTCCAGAAGGTCGCTCCGTACCTGACCGTGGACGGCAACGCTTACCCCGCAGTTGTGGACGGGCGGGTGAAATGGATTGTGGACGGGTACACCACCAGCCAGTACTACCCGTACTCCCAGCAGGAACAGCTTTCCGCAGCCACCGCCGACTCGCAGACGACCTCCGGGCGGACGGCGTCCTTGCCCAACACCTCGGTCAACTACATCCGGAACTCCGTCAAGGCGACGGTGGATGCCTACGACGGAAAAGTCACACTTTATGCCTGGGACGATCAGGACCCGGTACTGAAGTCCTGGCAGAAAGTCTTCCCGACGTCGTTGAAGCCGTTTTCGGAAATGTCCGGAGCCCTGATGAGCCACGTCCGCTATCCGGAGGACCTCTTTAAGGTCCAGCGGGAGTTGCTGGGCCGCTATCACGTCACCCAGGCCGATAGCTTCTACACCAACAACGATGCCTGGAGCGTCCCGAACGATCCGACAGCCAAGGACGACGTTAATCAGCCGCCCTATTACATGTCGCTGAAGATGCCCAACCAGGACAAGCCAGCCTTCCAGCTGACGTCGTCCTTCATTCCCCAGGTTGTTAACGGGAACGCCCGCAACGTGTTGTATGGGTTCTTGGCGGCCGACTCCGACGCCGGCAGCGAGAAGGGCGTTAAGGCCGAGAGTTATGGCCAGCTCCGCCTCCTGCAGATTCCGCCGGAGGCAAACATCCCTGGTCCGGGGCAGGCGCAGAACAAGTTCAACTCCGACCCCACCGTCTCGCAGGCGCTGAACCTGCTCCGTCAGGGTGCGTCGGCTGTCCTTAATGGCAACCTGCTGACGCTGCCGGCAGGCGGGGGCATGTTGTACGTCCAGCCTGTGTATCTTAAGTCCACTGGCGAAACCTCGTACCCGACGCTGCAGCGCGTCCTGGTGGCGTTTGGTGACAAGATCGGGTTTGCCCCGACGCTCGATGAGGCGTTGAACCAGTTGTTCGGCGGTAAGTCCGGGGCCAGCGCCGGCGATTCGGCCAATAACGGGCAGACGCCCACCGCGCCGACCGCGCCGGACGGCACACCCGCTCCCGGCTCCGTGGATGCGAAAGCAGAGCTGAAAGCGGCTTTGGACGATGCCAACGCAGCCATCAAAGCAGGCCAGGACGCCCTCGCAAAGGGTGACTTCGCTGCTTATGGCGAGCAGCAGAGGATCCTTTCCGCGGCGCTGCAGCGGGCGATCACTGCTGAGGCCAAGATCGCGACGCCGGTTCCGGCTCCGGCAGCCACCCCGGCGCCGACTCCGAGCAGCTGAGCACGGTCAGCTAACAACGGCCGTCCGCATCACGGGCCGAGGCCGGGTTCGCGCTCCTTGTGAGCGCGGACCCGGCCTTTCGCCTTCTCCTGAGGGTTCGCCGCGTCCAGCGCTGCCGCCCGGGAGACGCACATCACGCCGCCTCGATTTGGCCCCACGTTCACCTGCCGGTAGAGTTAACAGTGCGACGCGGGGTGGAGCAGTTCGGTAGCTCGCTGGGCTCATAACCCAGAGGTCACAGGTTCAAATCCTGTCCCCGCAACTGAAGAGAAAGTCCGGAACACTGTTAACAGTGTTCCGGACTTTCTGTTTTGAGCCGTTGACGGCGTCCACGGACAGCTGTCAACGGCGGCGGTCCGGCCGGCCACAAAACTAGGGTAGTGTTGATCTAGCGACGCGGGGTGGAGCAGTTCGGTAGCTCGCTGGGCTCATAACCCAGAGGTCACAGGTTCAAATCCTGTCCCCGCAACTGAAGAAGAAAAGGAAAGGCCCGGATCTGTTGATCCGGGCCTTTTGTTTTGGGTCGGTGGCGAAGCCCTAGCCGTCTTTGAGCCGCTGATAGGTCTCCAGCGCCCGGGCCCGGGACTCCGGCAGCCCAACGACCGGTTCCGGATATCCTGTGGCCGGAGTCCCGGCCCTCCACGGTTCGTGGATTGCCTTATCGTCCAAACCGGACAGTTCCGGGAGGTATTTGCGCAGGTAGCGGGCGCTGGCGTCGAACTTCTTGCTTTGGGTGACCGGGTTGAAGATCCGGAAGTACGGCGAGGCGTCGGCGCCGGAGCCAGCCACCCACTGCCAGTTCGCCGGATTGCTGGCGGCATCGGCGTCCACCAGGGTGTCCCAGAACCAGGCCTCGCCGAGCCGCCAGTCGGCCAGCAGGTTCTTGACCAGGAAACTTGCGGCCGCCATCCGGACGCGGTTGTGCATCCAGCCGGTCTGCCAGAGCTGGCGCATCCCGGCGTCGACCAGGGGATAGCCGGTGTTGCCCTGCTGCCAGGCCGCCAGCTCGGCGTCGGAGGGCTTCTGCCAGTCGAAACGGTCAAACTCGGGCCGGAAGTTCCGGGTGGCCAGTTCCGGGTTCTCGTAGAGCAGCTGCCAGCAGAATTCCCGCCAGCCGAGTTCGGAGCGGAAGACGGCTACATCGCCCGGAGCCGCGGGGCCAAAGCGTTCGCGCAGTGCGTGCCAGACCCGGAAAGGGCTGATTTCGCCGAACCGCAGATGCGCGGAGAGCCGGCTGGTGCCCTCGACACCGGGGACGTTGCGGCCGGTGCCGTAGTCCTCCACAGGACCGTCGAGGAAGTCCTCAAGCCGTTCGTGGGCCCCGGCTTCCCCGGGCTGCCAGCTGCCGGCGAGTCCGACGCTCCAGTCCGGCCTCCGGGGGAGCAGCCCCCAGCTGTCGAGCGTGTCGCTGTCCGGAAGCGTTCCCTCCGCGCCCACTGCCGGGGCAGGGAGGCGCCCCGGAGGGTCCAAGGGCAGCCGGGGCTCCGGTGCCTCCAGGCAGGCCCGCCAGAAGGGCGTGAAGACTTTGTAAGGCCCGCCGGCACCGGTCCGGACCGTCCACGGTTCAAACATCAAGTTCGCCTGGAAGCTGGCGGCTGTGAGACCCTGCTCCTTGGCCCAACCCTTGATGCCGGCGTCCACCTCGCGTTCCGGGCCGCCGTAGCGGCGGTTCCAGAGCAATGTCACGGCTCCGGTTTCGTCCGCGAGCTCCCGGATCACCTCAGCGGCCAGACCGCGGCGCAGCAGCAGTCGGGAGCCTTTGCCCTCAAGCCCGGCAGCAAGATTTGCCAAGGAGTGGTGCAGCCACCACTTCGTGGCGCCGCCGAGGGGCCGCACCCCGGGGGAGGCCTCATCGAGGACATAGACCACGGTCAGCGGCTGACCCAGCGAGGCCGCTTCACTCAAGGCCGGATTGTCGTCCAGCCGGAGGTCGTCGCGGAGCCAGACAATTGTCGAAGAACGGGATCCCAAAGACATGGATCCACGGTACACGCCCTGCCGCGCCGCAGGCACAACAACAAGGGCCGGACCCCTTGGGCCGTCCGGAGACGGTCCAAGGGATCCGGCCCTGGCCGAACGCGCTGCGAAGACCCGGCGGAAACCCGGCCGGGCTTACAGCTTGTCGAAGTCTGCTTCCTCGACGGTGGAGCCTGCGGGGCGGCTCTCACCGGCGGCAAGGGCGGCCGGCGAGCCGCCGGACTTCAGCGCAGCGAGCCTGGCTTCGATCTCGGTCTGCTCGCCAAGGTCCTCAAGTGAGTTGAACTGTGCGTCCAGGCTCGAAGCGGCGAGTTCCTGCTGGCCGCGGACTTTGGCTTCCTCGCGCCGGATCTTCTCTTCGAAACGGCCAACCTCGGAGGTGGGATCCATAAAGTCGATGCTCTTCAACGCATCGTGGACCTGGGTCTGAGCCGCCGCCGTCTTGGAGCGCGCCACGAGTTCGTTGCGCTTGCTGGTGAGCTCGTTGAGCTTTCCCTTCATCTGGTCCAGGCCGTGCTTGAGCTTGTCAACAACCTCGGTTTGAGAGGCGATGCTCGGCTCGGCGGACTTCGCCTCGTTTTCAGCGGACATCTGGCGCTGCAGGGCCACCTTGGCCAGGTTGTCGAACTTCTCTGCGTCGACGGTGTCGCCCCCGGCGCGGTATTCGTCAGCCTTGCGGGAGGCGGCGAGGGCCTTTTTACCCCAGTCCTGGGCGTTTTTGATGTCCTCGTTGTAGTCGTCCTGGAGCATCCGCAGGTTGCCGATGGTCTGGGCGACGGCGGACTCGGCCTCGGCGATGTTGTTGGTGTAATCCCGGACCATCTGGTCGAGCATCTTCTGTGGGTCCTCAGCCTGGTCCAGCAGGGAATTGATGTTGGCCTTCGCCAGCTGCGCCATGCGGCCGAAAATGGACTGCTTCATGGTGTTACCTTTCGTCCTGCTCAGTGGTGCCCACTGAATATCGGTGAACAGTGAAATGTACCGCTTCTACCCGCCAGCCGGAGCGTCCCCGCCGGCGCCTAGTTTCGTGTGGCCAGCGGGCCGGCTAAAAGCTGCCCGAGTCGCCGCCGCCAAAGTCTCCGCCGCCGCCAAAGTCTCCACCGCCGCCCCAGCCGCCGCCGGAGTCTCCGCCGCCGCCCCAACCGCCGCCGCCGCCTCCGCCGTGCAGGATGGAGTTGATGAGGATGCCGCCTAGGATGGCGCCGCCGAGGCCGCCACCGCCGCCGCCGCCGAACATCCCGCCGCGGCCATAGCCCTGGTTGGCGTAGCCGCCGAATTGGTCCACGTCGGACTGTGCCTGCTGCGCTGCCTGGGCAGCGAGATTGTGGGCCTGCTGGGCGTACTGCAGCGCGGTGACGGGGTCCGTGCGGGAAATGGAAAGGGCGTAGTCCAGGTTGCGCTGGGCCTCTGCAAGCCGGGTGCGGGCCTCAGTTCCGACGCCGCCGCGGCGGGCGGTGATGTAGTCCGACGTCGCGCTGATCTGTGCCTGGGCGGACATGATGCTCTGCTGCAGCGAGGCCTGGGCCCGCCGGGCCTGCTCCTGCTGGTCACGAATCCCGGCGAGGGCCGAATCCAACGTCTGGTGCGCCGTTTCGACGCGTTCCAGGGTGGCAATCGGATCAATCTTGCCGCCTTGGATTTCGGCTTTGACCCGGGCCAGTGCCGCTTCGACGGCGGCTACGGGTCCGGCCAGCTCGGGGTGCTCCCCGGACTGGATCATGGCCCTGGCCTGGGCCAGGTCCTGGGAGGTGTCGACGACTGCAGACTCCAGCCCGCTATGTGCCTCCTCGAGGTTGCCGGCGACCTTGGTGATCGCGTCGATGAGCACATTGGTCTGATGAAGGCTTTCTTCAGCTGCCCGGACGGCGACGGCGGCGAGGCTTCCTTCGCCGGCACTGAGCTTCTCCCGGGCCGTTACCGAAGCATTCTGCACAAAGGCGAGCCGCTCCTTGGCTTGGCTGATGTTGTCCGCAACCTGGGCCAGGGCGCTCTCGGCGTACTTGGCGCGCAGCCCGGTGAGGGACTGCTCGGCGCTGGCGATCCTCGCTTCTGCCTCCCCGGCGCCGGAGGCAACGGTGGCCAAGGCCTGCGGGGCGTTCTTTTCAAGCTCACGCAGGGAATCAAAGTCCGCCTTCTGCTCCTGCAGCGAGGAAAGGGCTGACTCGGAGCGGCGGATGATCTCGCCGAGCCAGGTGCGCTGTTGCTCCTCGGTGTCCGGGATGTGGTCGTCGAGCTGTTGCTGCAGCTTGAAGGACTCGGACATGTGGCCCTTGGCGTCCTGCAGGGCCCTTGTGAAGTTGCCGACGGCGGCATCGCCGTACTGCGCCTGGGCAAAGCCAAGCTCCTGCTCGCTGGACTTGATCGCGTCGTCGGCGGCAATCAGCAGCGAGCCGCTCTTGCGGCGCAGTTCCGCTGCGGTGAGCCCGGCAAGCGGGTCCAGATCGGCGCCCTGCTGGTCAGGGTCCGTAGCGGCCCCCCGGGTGGCCCTTTTCCGCCGATTCCGGAAGTACAAGTAGGCGCCGGCCCCGCCAGCTGCTACGACTCCCACACCGACCAGCACGGCGCTGCCGGCGCCGGCGCCCGAGGACACCGAGCCGCTGCCGCCGCCGGCCGCATCGCCGACGGCAACGGCAGTATCAATGGCCGCCTGGGCAAAGTCGCGCTTGCCGCCGTCCAGATTCGCGACGATCGCATTTTGGCTGATGGTGCTGGTCTTGGAGTAGATGGCGCTGGCCGAATTCGGCGAAAAATAGTACTTGCCGTCGTCGGACATGGCTAGGATGACATCGGCCCGCCCCATGCCCTTTTTCGTTGCCACGGCCTGCGCCCATGCCTTGGGTTCAGCGGGGTTCTCGAACGTCTTTACGGTCACGACGTAGAGGTTGTACTTGTGCTCTTTCAGGAGCTTCTGAACTGCGTCCTGGACCTCGCCCTTGCGGCTGCCGAGTACATTTCCGCTGTCAAGGACATTCTGTCCGGAGGGTATCGTTACCGGGTCCTCGGCCAAGACTGGAGCGGCCGGAATCGCCAGCAGTCCGGCAACGCCCACGATGGCGAGGAAACGAGTCAAAGCAGACCGCATGGCAACCCTTCAGCACTTCTGCGTCCAGTTCGGGCCGAACCGGTCGTCAAGATCGCCGCAGTACCTGCCGCACTGATGTATAGCCGCAGGTCGCTGTGGCAATTCCATTTGATTCTATGGTGCCCCCAAGTGGCCGTCCATCGATGGGAATATGCCACCAGCGAAAAGCGCGGAATGGGTAACTGGAAGCTGTGTCACGGCACGCGGAACCATTCAGCAACCTCCCAGCAAACGTGCGCTTTAGTATCAGTGTGATCGTCCATAGTTAATGCAGACGAGGATGAAAGGAAGTCTTATGACTGAGAACCCAGCGCAGGGCGCGTCAGCAGAGAACCGGGAGCCAGCCGCGCCGCACGAGGGCACTTCAGGGCACCCCCAGGGCGACTCCGCGCCGGACTCAGCGCACGAGAACCCGACACTCCGGCTGGAGCCAACGGCGGACAACGCTCCGCAGCCGGTCTATCCCCAGCATCAGCCGGCGTACGGTGGTCCGCCGGCACCGGTGACGCAACAGTTCGGCGAGGCCCCCGCCCCCGTCCAGCAGGGCCACACCCCGGGCCAGCCCGACCCGCAGCACAGCCCTGCCTTTGGACCGGCGGCCGGCAGCTCCGCCTTTGGCCAGTCCCAGCCCCCGCACAGCCAGTACTCCAGCGGCCAGTCCGCTTCCGGCCAGCCGCAATATGGCGGCTACGGCGGTGCCGTTCCCGGGTCGGCCTACGCGTCCAATCCCGCCCACGCCCCTAAGCGCAAGGCGGCGTTCGGTGTCCCCACCCTCATTGCCAGCATCCTCGCGGCCGGCCTTGTCGGCGGCGGTGTGGTAGCCGGGACCACCCAGTTGCTCGGGGGCGGCGGAGGCGTCACCTCCACCGGAACCAGCAACAGCAGCAGCCAGGCCGGTCCTGTCATTGTGAACAACCGGGATGATGTTAATGCCATCACCGCGGCTGCCGTGAAGGCCACGCCAAGCGTCGTGACCATCAAGGCATCAAGCGGCAGCGGCGGTGGTACCGGCTCCGGCATAATTTTGGACACTGACGGCCACGTCCTGACGAACACGCACGTTGTTACCCTCGACGGCACGGCGGCCAACGCCGCGATTGAAGTCCGCCTGAGCGACGGCAAGGTCTACAGTGCAAAGGTCGTCGGCACCGACCCGCTCTCAGATCTTGCAGTCGTGCAGATCCAGAACGCCTCCGGGCTGGTACCGGCTGTCCTGGGCGATTCCGGCAAGCTGAACGTCGGCGACACCGCCGTCGCGATCGGCTCGCCCCTCGGCCTGACGGGAACCGTGACGGATGGCATTGTGTCGACGCTGAACCGCACCATCAGCGTCGCTTCGTCGGCAGTGCCGAAGCAAGGGGCGGACAGCTCCCAGGGCGGCGGACAGGGCTTCCAGTTTGCCCCGCCGGACGGCGGGCAGGGGCAAAGCACCACTAACCAAGGCAGCATCGCGATCAACGTGATCCAGACCGATGCGGCCATCAACCCGGGAAACTCCGGCGGCGCCCTGATCAATACCAAGGGTGAGGTCATCGGCGTGAACGTCGCAATCGCCTCGGCCGGCGGCGACACCGCGAGCAGCGGAAACATCGGCGTGGGCTTCAGCATTCCGATTAACAACGCCAAGCGGATTGCGCAGGAGATCATCAGCGGCGGCAAGGCGACCCACGGCCAATTTGGTGTCAGTGTCAAGCAGAAGGCTGCCGGCAGCGCAGCGTCCGGATTCTCCGTCGGAGCCGAGGTTGCCACTGTTGAACCAGGTTCCGCAGCAGACAAGGCTGGCCTCAAAGTCGGCGACGTCGTGACGAAGTTCCAGGACCTCACCATCAGCGATCCGAACCAGCTCACTGCCGCCGTGCGCGAGCAGGCCGCCGGGGCCTCGGTGAAGGTCACGGTCCTGCGCAGCGGCAAGGAGCAGCAACTCGATGTGACCCTCGGGGCTGCAGCCGAGCAGTAGGAACGGTTCGCTCGGCCAGGTAGAGGGCCGGGAGGCGCCGTCAGGTGCCGCCCGGCCTTCTGGCTGTGCACGGCACTGCCGCGGGGACGCCCGCAGCCCTGACACAGGCCTTAACCGGGCCGCGTCCGTGCTCGCCGATATGGTTAGCTAGGAGAAACCCGGCTCCCCGGGCGTTCCGTGGCCACGACCCCACCCGGCTGGCTGTCCACCCGCATGGAAGGCTGCTGTAAACACAGTGGAAGAGACATTGAAGATCATCGTGCTGGTCAAGCACGTCCCGGACGCACAGTTCGACCGGCACCTCACCGGAGCGGGCAACACAACAGACCGCTCCGAGAGCATCCTGTCCGAACTTGATGAGTACGCCCTCGAAGCCGCACTCCAGCTGATCGAGGCCCGCGGCGGGGAAGCGGCCGGCAACAGGGTCATCGCACTGAGTATGGGCCCTGCCGGTGCCGTCAACGCGGTGAAGAAGTCCCTGCAGATTGGTGCCAGCGAAGGCGTCCACCTCAGCGACGACGCTCTGGCCGGTTCCGACGCCGCGGCCACCTCGCTTGCGCTGGCCGCCGCCATCCGCCACCTTGGCGCGGACACCCCGGCGGACCTTATCCTCACTGGCATGGCCTCCACCGACGGCGAGACCTCCCTGGTCCCGGCCCAGCTCGCGGAAC
Organism: Arthrobacter sp. AL05; assembly: GCF_029960715.1. Taxonomy (NCBI): domain Bacteria; kingdom Bacillati; phylum Actinomycetota; class Actinomycetes; order Micrococcales; family Micrococcaceae; genus Arthrobacter; species Arthrobacter sp. AL05. The sequence goes on along the minus strand of NZ_JASBRC010000004.1, from coordinate 43,236 downwards.
GCCTGGACCTGCCGCAGGTCACCTTCGCGTCCTCGCTGGAACTCGACGGCGCCACGCTCACCGCCCGCCGCGACGGCGATGCCCACGCCGACACCGTCGAGGCAACGCTGCCCGCCCTCGTCTCGGTCACGGACCAGATCAATGACCCCCGGTACCCGAATTTCAAGGGCATTATGGCCGCCAAGAAGAAAACCATCACCACGTTGAGCCTTGCCGACATCGGCGTCGACCCGGCGCACGTCGGACGGTCAGGTTCCTGGACCGCCGTCGAATCCGCCGAGGCACGCCCGGCGCGCACCGCCGGCACCATCATCACCGACGAGGGCGATGCCGGCATCAAGCTGGTCGAGTTCCTGGCCGCCCAGAAGCTGCTCTAAGGGGATTCCCAGACATGGCAAAAGTACTCGTATTCATTGACAACCCCGGCCAGGCCCTGAAGAAGGCCAGCCTGGAGCTGCTCACCATTGCCCGGTACCTTGGGGAGCCGGCGGTCGCCCTCATCGGGGAACTTCACGACGACGTCGCAGCAACCCTGGGAGCCTATGGCGCCCAAATGCTGTACCGGCCGTCCGCAGCGGACCTCGACGACTACCTCGTCGGCCCCAAGGCCTCCTACCTGGCAGCCGCGGTCCACGCCGCCGATGCCACCGTCGTCTTGACCGAGAACTCGGCGGAAGCCAGAGAAATCGCTGCGAGGCTCGGCATCAAGCTGGGCGCCGGAGTCATCACCGACGTCGTCGCCGTGGACGCTGACGGAACCGCGCACAAGTCCGTGCTGGCCGGTTCCTACATCACCACAGCGAAGGCCACGACGCCGATCGCTGTCCTGACCGTCAAAGCCAACAGCATCACGCCGGAGCCTGCCGTCACCGGCACGGCGCCGGCCACCGTCACCGTCGAGGTGCCGGAGACTGCCCCCGCGGCGTCGGCCAGGATTACGGCCCGCAACGAGAAGGCCGCCAGCGGCCGTCCGGAGCTCACCGAGGCGCGGATCGTTGTGGCCGGCGGCCGCGGCGTTGACGGCAACTTTGGCCCGGTCGAAGACCTCGCCGATGCCCTCGGTGCTGCCATCGGCGCTTCCCGCGCCGCAACTGACGCAGGCTGGATCGGCCACGACGCGCAGATCGGCCAGACCGGCAAGACCGTTTCGCCCCAGCTGTACATCTCCGCAGGCATCTCCGGGGCTATCCAGCAGAAGGCCGGCATGCAGACTGCCACAGTGATCGTGGCCGTGAACAAGGACGCTGAATCGCCCATCTTCGAGATCGCCGACTTCGGCATCGTGGGGGACCTTTTTACAGTCCTGCCGCAGGCCACCGAAGAAATCAAGAAGCGCCGGGGCTGACCCGTTGGACACCCTTAGCCCCTCGGCGCCAAGCCCGTTTGATTCGGAGCACGAACGGATCGAACGGGTGCTGTGCTTCGCCGCCCACCCGGACGACATCGATTTCGGTGCCGCCGGCACCGTAGCGGCCTGGACCGCTTCCGGCATAGACGTCAGCTACTGCATCATGACCGACGGCGACGCGGGCGGCTTTGACCCTGGAGAGAGGGACGAGATCGTCCGGCTGCGGAATGAAGAACAACGCCGTGCCGCTGCCCTGGTCGGGGTGAGCGACATTTACTATCTGCACGAGCGCGACGGGTACCTCGAGCCCACCCACGACGTGATCCGCGAGGTGGTACGGCTGATCCGCCGGATCCGGCCCGACGTTGTGCTCTCGATGCATCCGGAACGGAACTGGACCAGGATCCAGAAGAGCCACCCCGACCACCTGGCGGTGGGGGAGGCGGTGACCCGGGCGGTGTATCCGGCGTTGGAGAACCCGTTTGCGTATCCGGAGCTGGCCGAGGCCGGACTGCCGGCCTATAAGTTGCCGTGGCTGTGGCTTTTCGCCGGGCCTGCGGAACGTGAAAACCACGTTGTGGATGTCACGGAACAGGTGGAGGACAAACTCGCCGCCATCCATATCCACGTCAGTCAGCACCCCGACATCGAGGCCATGGACCGCACCGTCCGTGGACTGATGCTCCGGACAGCGGAACGCGGCGGGTTCCCGGCAGGCCGCAGCGCGGAAGCGTTCCACGTCGTTGCAATCAACGGGCCAGGGACCATCGCCGGATTCTAGTCCGACCTGAGCTGCCCGAACCAGAGCCGCGCAGACCTTGACCCTTGTTGATAAGGGACAAGGCCTGCGCGGCTCTGTGTTGTCTGGTCCTGGCGTTATGCTCCCAGCGGGGCGGCCGCCACGGTGGGCAGGGTCGGTTTAGACGAGCCACCGGCCGGTTCAAGGGTGATGCCGAGAGCTGCGGCGGTGCTGATGCCCTTGACCACTGCAGGCTTGGACAGGGCTTCGGCATTCATCAAGCCCTGGGATACCGGAGCCGATCCGTCCTTGGGGATCAGCCACATCTGGTAGACCTTGCCCGCCGGCGGTGCCGGGACGTCGTTCATCTTCACGACGATCGCATCCTTCGAACTGGAGACCGACACCGTGGCCGTGCCGCCGCCAACGACATCGATTGTCGCCTGACGGACATCGCCGGCCTGAAGGACCTGATTCATTGGATCGTTCTGGTTCGCGACGTAAGCCCCGACACCGACTCCGCCCATGGCGATTAGGGCTGCGGCAGCGACGCCGACGAGCCAGTTGCGCATCCCTTGCGGACGGCGCTTCTCGTCCCGGCGCTTGCGGGCGGCGCCGAGCTCGTCGCCGATGGCGGGCGCCGCGGAGTCGCGGACTGGCCGGCCCACCACGGGAGGCACAGCAGACGGCCCGCGCCTCTGGTGCGGATCCGGCGGCGCACCGATTTCCTGGCCCGGCAGGTTGGCCATGATGCGGTCCAGCAGGCCCGCCGGAGGTTCTTCCTCCGCGGCAAAGCTGACGGCAAGTGTCTCCCGTGCCTGCCGGACGCGTTCGTCAAAGGCGGCCCGCTCGGGCTGTGGAGCCGAGGCGAGGTGAGTCTCGATGGCGGCACGTTCGGCATCGGTTATGGCGTCCAAGGCGTACACCTCGGCGAGGTCAGCCGCACGCCCCGAAGCAAGATCGGTGGCGATATCGGCGGCAAAGCCGCCAGTGACGCGGCCGTTGTGGTGTGGATTTATGTCGGTCATCTCAACTCACCCCCAGACAGGTTTTCAGTCGGAGTAGTCCGTCGCGGATGCGGGACTTGATGGTAGGCACCGCAGCATTGAGCTTCTCTGCGACTTCCCGGTACGTTAGCCCGCCATAGTAGGCAAGCCGTACGGACTCCTGTTGTGTGTCGGTCAGCGTCTCCAGGCATCTGACCACTGCCTCGGCCTCAAGCCGGCTGCCGACCTCGTCAGAGACCGAATCATGATCGATATCCTGGCTGCTGGCGCCGTATTTGGCTTCCCGGTCAGTTGAGGACTGGGACGATCGGACCTTATCCACGGCCCGTCGGTGTGAAATCGTCATCAGCCAGGCCAGCGGGGTGCCCGCCGAAGGATTAAACTTAGAGGCGTTCTGCCAGACCTGGAGGAAAACTTCCTGGGTGGTGTCCTCGCTGAGTTCAACATCGATCAGTACGCGCCGGGCCATGCCAAAGACACGCCGGGACGTGAGCTGGTAGAACTCGGCGAAGGCTGCCTGGTCACCGTGTGCAACCTGCGCCAAGAGTGCGCCGAGCCGGCGGTTCACGTCGGCCGGAGTGCCAGAAGGAGCAGCAGCTTCGGGGTTCGGGGCGTTGGGAGTTTCCATCACCTTCAAGCATAAGGTGCCTGCCGCCAATCGCGGGCCAGGCCGGGATCTTTCCGGGGCGTGGTCTCTCACAGCGCGCCGGGCGGGATGTCTGTCTACCTGCAAAGTAGTTGTCACCTGCCGTTCCTCGCTCCTTTCCACGCTTCCTGCGCCTCTTGGTTTAACCGGGCTTCAGAAGTGATTCGGGGCCGCTGGCCGGCCGGATGGGCGGGCGTCGGAATAAGTTGCGTCGCTACAGCCTGGCGCCGGCGAACCCGTTTTGGCGCCAGGCTTCATAGACCGCGATCGAGGCTGCGTTCGCGAGGTTGAGCGAACGCAGCGCCGGCAGCATCGGCAGCCGGACACGTGACGTTACATGGTGGTCGCGTTTGAGGTCCTCGGGCAGACCCACGGATTCCGGGCCGAAAAGCAGGACATCCCCGGGCCGGTAGCTGACGTCCGTGTAGGAAGCCTCGCCGTCGGAGGTGAAGGCATAGACCCGCTTCGGTGCAAGGGCCGCCCATGCGGCCTCCATGTCCGGGTGGACGGTCACGACCGCCAGGTCGTGGTAGTCGAGGCCGGCCCGGCGCAGCTTCGCGTCGGAAAAATCAAAGCCGAGGGGCTCGACCAGGTGCAGCTCGGCACCGGTAATGGCGGCCAGCCGGATGGCATTGCCCGTATTGCCGGGGATTTCTGGGGCATAAAAGAGGATGCGGAACACCCTTCCATCCTAGCGAGCCGGCTAGTGCATGCCGCGCAGCAGCCGGGCAAGGACCGGAACGATGACGGTATTGGGAGCCGGCCCTGAACTCAAGAACTGCTTGAGCCCCCGTGCCAGCCCGGCCGCATTGACCACCTGCACCGTCTCATGCGCTTCGGAGCGGCGGTGCCGGTCGATGACCGGCTCGTGCAGGTTGCCGTCAGTGCTGTGGATAACGGTCCAGCCGGTGACGTTCAGTTCCGGGAAGATGTCCTGCATCCGGCGGACCACGTGGGCCAACTGGGGTGGTGCGATGGAACGGCCGCCATGGGTGAGGGCGCTGCCGTTCCAGGCATAGGCCCCGGGCGGCAGCAGCATCGAGCCGATGATCGCCATGCGGTAGCCGGAGAGCACCACGTGGTCGATGTGGCTGTTGTCAGCCGGGGACTGCAAACCGTTAATCAGCCGTGCAGCCGGGATAGCGGGGAGGATCTGCCTGCTGATGAGCTGAACCGTCCGCATTTCCCGCTGAATTCTGGCCTCAGCCCCAAAGATGCCCCGTTTGCGGGGCAGACCATGGACCTGCTGGCGGGCCACGCTCGGCGGAATCAGCGGGACCTCGCCGGACCCGGCGTACTGCTCGAACGGCGGCACGAAGACCGGGGCATCGGACGCTGTGTTTCGGGGAGTATTGGGGCGCCGAACATTGGCCGAAGTCCGGCTCCCGGCGGCCGGGGCGTCAAAGTGGGCTCCTTCATCAGGGGACGGCCCCGCGAAGGCGCCGCCGCCGTACGACCGGTCATAGTCGGCCCGGCTTTTCGCATCGATCAGCGTCTCGAAGGCAAGGGTAACGCGCCGGAATGCTGCCGGGTCGCCGCCGTGGTCTGGGTGAGCGGTGCGGGCGGCCCGGCGGTAGGCCACCTTGATTTCCTTAGCGGTCGCCGTGACCGGAATCCGGAGCACCTGGTAATGCGAGCTGTTGCCCTGCGTCAAGCAAAGATCCTTTTGGTCGATGGTGCCAGCCCATCCTGGACGTCCGGCCTGGCCAGTTTAACCGGCAAGGGGAACAACGAGCGCAGGGGCACGGAAGGTTCCCGACGGCTGGCATAATTCAGCGCATGATGATCGCAGTCGCCGTTAACCCCGCGGCCTCCTTCGGCCGCGGGGTTAACGCCGGCAACGAGGCGGCCGCGTGCTTCCGGTCGGCCGGGGCCGACGTCGTGGTCCTCTCCGGGGACAGCTACCAAGAACTCGCACGGATGGTAGACGGGGCACTGGCCGCAGGGGTGGACGCCCTGGTGATGGTTGGCGGCGACGGAATGGTCCACCTCGGCATCAATGCGCTCGCAGGATCGGACCTGCCCTTTGGTACTGTCCCGCTGGGGATCGTCCCGACCGGCACCGGGAATGACATGGCCCGGACCCTCGGCCTGCCGGCACACAACATCCCCGGCGCCTGCGAGCGGGTGCTCGCGGCCCTGGCCGCCGGCGGGCGGCTGATTGACGCCGGACGCGTTTGGTCCGACGGCAAGTCCAGCTGGTTTGCCGGGGTGTTGTCCGCGGGCTTCGACGCTGCCGTCAACGAACGGGCCAATGCCTGGCGTTGGCCGCGGGGCAAGGCCCGCTATAACCTTGCCATGCTCCGCGAACTGGCCTCCTTCCGCCCGATCAACTACACAGTGACGGCCGACGGCGCTCGTTGGCGGCAGTCGGCGATGCTGATTTCGGTCGCCAACGGCCAGTCGATTGGCGGCGGCATGAAGGTCACGCCCGACGCCGTGCTCGACGACGGCTTGCTGGACCTCTTTATCGTCGGCCCGCTGTCCAGGGCCGGCCTGCTCAGGGTATTTCCGAAGGTTTTCTCCGGTGGCCATCTCGGGCATCCGGCCGTGCACATCCGCCGGGTGCGCTCGGTGGAGCTGTCAGCGGACGGCGTGGTGGCCTACGCGGACGGCGAGCGGATCGGGCCGCTGCCGCTCACCATCGAGGTGGTTCCTGGAGCCATCCGGGTCCTCGCCTAGGCTGTAGGCGGCAAGCTGCGGGCCCGTGAATGCGGTGCGGCGCGGGAACGGCGGAACGCCACGGAGCGGCGCTTGGCAAATGTTCCGGCGGCACCCGGCGCCGCCTCCGGTCCGGGAGCCCAGTGCGAGAGTCTAGAATCATGCGGAGGCCCAGCAGGAAGCGAACGGGCACAGCGACACGGAGGCGAGGCATGGGCAGTAAGGGCGAAACGGGGCCCTTGCCGGCGGCGGGCGGGAACCTCGATCTCCGTCGCGCGCACCGGGGACGGCGGGGGAGTCTCGCGTTCCTGGCGCTCGCAGTCACAGCCGCCCTGGCGGGCTGCAGCGTCGGTGTGCCCGATCCCGCCGCTGCCAAGCCGACGCCGCTTGCCCCCACGGTTGACGCCCCCACCGTAACCCCCGGCCACGACTCCGCCGCGGTTGCGGCGAAGGACATGCCCTTCGCCGCCGGGGAGAGCCTCGCTGCCGGCGTGCCGGTCCGGCTCTCCGACGCGCTTGGCGAAGCCCCCGGCTGGAAGCCCGGCAAACAGGAGGTGGCCGGCGGCAGCGAATACCTTAAGGCGGACGGCTGCCTGGTCTCGGCCAAGACCCGGGTGAACCAGGGCGCACTGGCCGTTGCCGGGAGTGACAAGGCCTCCACCGAAGCGCTCTTCAGGTATCTGGATCCGAGTATCCTGCCGTCCTATCTCACGACAGACACCCTGCGATGGGGCGCAGACCCGGATAAGCCCGCCCCCGGTGTTGAGATGCTCGTGCTGGAAAGCGGGGCCAAGGCCGGAGCCCGGGCAAGCGCCGTCTACGCCAGACTGTTCAGCAAGGCCGGCAACTCCGTCTATATCTCCGTCTCCTGCCCGGACGCCGGCACCCTCACGGCCGCACGCGCCAACGTCGCGGAATACCTGGGTGTGATTCCACCGTCTGACTAATCCGCCCGCGCACCTCACGGGTGGCCGTCGTCGGTCCGTCCGGTGTCTGGCCAGGTTCTGCTGGTTTTCCTCGGCGATTGCCTGTCTGGTGCGAGCGAGCTGATCAGCAGGCCGAACGGGCGCCAGTTACCTGGTCCAGTAGGGCAGCAGAAGTGAAACCAGTTAAGCAATGAATCTTGTTTTTAGAGATAGCATAAATCCATGATCCGATCCCCGTGGACCCGCAGGCTTGCTGCGGTGGCCTCCCTTGGTGACGAGACACGCCGGAGATTGTTTGATTTTGTGGCCTCTGCAGGGCATGCGGCCAGCCGGGACGAGGCAGCCGCGGCCCTTGGCCTGCCGCGGAGCACGGCCTCCTTCCAACTGGACCGGCTGGTGCAGGAAGGCGTGCTGGCGGTGGAGTTCCAGAAGCTCGGGGGCAGGGGAGGCCCCGGTTCGGGCCGGCCGGCCAAGCTGTACCGGGCCGCAGTCCAGGAAGTGGCAGCTTCGGTGCCGGACCGCAACTACGACCTCGCCGCGGAGCTGTTGGTCTCCGCCATCGAGGAATCGGCGACCGACGGCGGCTCCGCCCGGGAGGCGCTGGTTCGGGCGGCCTACGCGCGCGGGCAGGCATCAGCCCGGGCGGAGACCGGCATGGCCGGCTTCGCGGAGTTCCTCACGGCCGAGGGATATCTCCCCACGAGCGACGGCGAGGGGGGCTTTGTGCTGTTGAACTGCCCCTTCCACCGGATCGCCGACGGCCACAGCGCGGTGGTCTGCGCCATGAACGGTGCGTTCCTGGCCGGCGCCGCGGCGGGCTGCGGAATTGACCCGACCCAGGTTGGGGCACTGGATATTGCAGGTCTCAGGGCACGGGGCGCGGCACTGCCGGCGCAATGCTGCGCCCGGGTTGGGCCCCTCCCGGCAGGCTCCTGAACGGCCCTCACGGGCTCCTCGCGGACACTGCTTTCGGACACTCTGCCGGCTCTCCTCGGCCCCGGTCGACTGATTTATACTCCCGGGCGGCGGGTCACGCCAGCTTAAGCTTCGCGGACCCCTGGTTGCCGGTCAGCAGCACACCGGCGATCACCAGCAGGCCACCGAGGACTTGCACGAGTGTGAGCGGAGTCCCGAGGAGCACTGTGATGATGGCAGTGAAGACCACTATCAGGTTGAGGTAGTTCCCGGCGGCGCCCGGCGGGGTGTCCTTTAATGCCAGGTTCCAGAACAGGTAAGAGCCGAGGGACGGGAAGACCGTGATGTAGGCCAGCGACCAGCCCTCGGCCGGGGTGTCCGGGAACTGCACTCCCAGGGCGAGGGCGAACGGCGACAGCGTCACGGCCGCGATGACCACCTGAACGGCGGTGGCAGCTACCGGCGGAACCCCGAGCCGGCGGGCGATAATCGTGTATAAACCCCAGACCACTATCGCGCCGATCATCAGTAGTTCGCCGGTGTTGATGGAGAGGCTGAGGATCCGTCCCGGCTCGCCCCTGGTCAGCACCAGCAGCACGCCGAGCAGGCCGAGGCAGATGCCGAGCCAGCCCAGGCGTGTGGTCCGCTCGCCCAGCAACACGATGGCCAGCACCACGATCAGGGCCGGGTTGGCCGCCGTGATCAGGGAAGCGTTCATCGCCGAGGTATACCCGAGTGCACCGTAGAGCAGCAGCGTGTACCCGCTCATGCCCAGCACACTCAGGAGCAGGAGCGCCGGCCAGCGGCGCAACACGGCGGGCCAGTCCGGCTTTTCGATGATCTGGGCCAGGACCAGCAACGGCACCGCGGCAAGGGTCCAGCGCCAGAAAGTCAGCTCCAGCGGGGTCATCGAGGCGACGGCTGCCTGGCCGACGACGAAATTTCCGGACCAGAACAAGGTGGCCAGGACAAGGTACAGGGACGCTTTCACCGCTTGAATGTACACCAGGCCGGACCGGCACCCGCGGGTAGAATTGACCTGTGCCCGTATACCTGGATCATGCCGCAACTACCACCCTCGCCCCGGAAGCCCTGGCCGCGCTGACGCGCGAACTGTCCCGGACAGGCAACCCGTCCTCGCTGCACGGATCCGGCCGGCGCGCGCGCCGCGCCGTGGAGGACGCCCGCGAGATGCTGGCCGCCGCAGCCGGCGCACACCCCTCGGAAGTCATCTTCACCTCCGGCGGTACCGAAGCGGACAACCTCGCGGTCAAGGGCCTGTACTGGTCCCGGCGCGCCGCAGACCCTGCCCGTACGCGTATCCTGTGCTCCGCCGTCGAGCACCATGCCGTGCAGGACACCGTCGAGTGGCTTGAACGGCACGAGGGTGCCGAGGTCTGCTGGCTGCCGGTCGATGCCGACGGCGTCGTGGATCTTACGGTGCTGGCCGCAGAACTGTCCCGCGATCCGGCGTCGATCGCCCTGGTCACCGTGATGTGGGCCAACAACGAAGTGGGAAGCGTCCAGCCGGTCGCCGACATTGTCCGGCTGGCGCACACTGCCGGTGTGCCGGTGCATTCCGACGCCGTACAGGCTTTCGGGTCCGTCCCCGTGGACTTCCGCGGCACCGGACTGGACGCAATGTCCATCTCCGGACACAAGATCGGCGGCCCGGTTGGCGTCGGTGCCCTGCTTCTGGGCCGCGCAGTAACGCTCATTCCCGTGCAGCACGGCGGGGGACAGGAGCGTGATGTCCGCTCCGGGACCCTTGACACGGCATCCATCGCCGCGTTCGCCGCTGCAGCCGAATCAGTTACCGCCAACCTCGCGGCGGAGGCCGGGCGCATCGCAGCGCTCCGGGACCGGCTGATCGACGGCGTGCTGGCAGCGGTGCCGGAGGCCCGGCTTCGGGGTGCCGCCGGGGCCGGGAGACTGCCGGGCAATGCGCACTTCACCTTCCCCGGCTGCGAAGGCGATTCGCTGCTTTTCCTGCTGGATCTGGCGGGGGTTGAATCGTCCACGGGCTCGGCGTGCACGGCAGGCGTGCCCCGGCCGTCACACGTACTGCTGGCCATGGGACTGGACGAGGACACGGCCCGGGGTGCCCAGCGGTTCAGCCTGGGGCACTCCTCGACCGGAAACGACGTCGACGCCCTGTTGGCGGCCTTGCCCGGTGCCTACTCACGCGCCCGCCAGGCCGGAATGGCCGGACATGAATCCACGATCCAGACCGCCGGCACCCTGGCGCGCCAGGCCGCCGGAGATACTGCCCGTCAGGCCGACGGCGGGAGCTGATCCAGCGGGACGGCGGGATCGGCCAGGACCCCGGGCGGCAGGGCTGACCTTGAGGCGATGAGCGCCTTGATAATCTTCTGCGGTTTGTCAGAGCGCGGCCAGTTCACGCTCATTCCCGCGACTACCGTTCCGCCGTGCTGCCAGAAGGCCAGGAATTTGCCCGCCGCCAGGGAGCCACGGATTATAGGTGGCCCCGAGCTGAGCGCCGGGAAGCCGGAGTACTCCATGCTGACGTTGAACTGGTCGGTGTAGAAGTACGGGATTGTGTCCAGGACGGCGGCCTGGCCCAGCATGGACATGGCCGCGACCTTGCCGCCGTTGAGGGCATTGGACCAGTGCTCGCTGCGCTGATGTTCCCCGGTGAAGGGGTGCAGGGCATTGGCGACGTCGCCGGCCGCGAAGATCCCGGCGACCGAGGTCCGCAGCGAGGCATCCGTGAGGATACCGTTCCGCACTGCGATGCCGGCCGCTTCGGCGAGTGAGACCTCGGGGGCCACGCCCACGGCCATAACCACCACGTCCGCCGGCAGGACCTCGCCAGAGTCGGTCACCACAGCCGTGACACGGCCCGCGTGGCCGGATACCGCTGCGGCCGAGGCGGGGAGCCTGAATCGGATGCCGTTGGCTTCGTGCAGCGAGCGGAAGAAGCCCCCCAGTTCCGGCCCGATCGCGGCGCCCAGCGGCACTTCCTCCAGGCCCAGCAGCGTGACGGTATTTCCATAGGCGCACGCGGCAGCGGCTAGCTCCATGCCGATCCAGCCTGAGCCGATCATCACCACGTTGAGGCCGCCGGCGGACAGGCGGCTGCGCAGCCGGCGGCTGTCCCCTACTGTCCTGAAAGTATGGACCCCGTCGAGCCCGCTGCCGGGCAGGGGCAGTGTTCGGGGTCGTGCGCCGGTGGCAAGCAGCAGCGAGCCGTACTCCAGCCGGGCGCCGTCCCGGAGGATTACGGCACGGGCTTCCGGGTCGATTTGTGCGGCCGGCGTCCCCAGCCGCAGGTCGACGCCGTTCTCCCGGTACCAGGCGTCGGGCAGCACCGGCAGGGTGTCCTCGCCGGCCGTGCCCAGTAGGTATTCCTTGGACAGCGGTGGGCGCAGGTAAGGGTGGTGGCTCTCTTCTGCGAACAGGATGAGCCGTCCGGTGAAACCTTCCGCCCGCAATGTCTTGGCGGCCGTGGCGCCGGCCAGGCCGCCGCCCACGATGACGATGTCCGCAACAGCCATGTCCGCCCGCTTCCCGTGTGTGCAAACCTTCTAAAACCGGTAAGTCAAATTTTAGAAGTGGTGCGGGGAGCAGTCAAGTGATTTTGGGGGAGGAATCGGCGTGGCGATAGAATGGGGCGGCAGGCATTGTGTTATTCCTGCGCACCCCGGACCCTAAAGAAAGCCAGTATGCGAGTTCTAGCAGCCATGAGCGGCGGCGTCGATTCCGCCGTTGCCGCAGCCCGCGCCGTCGAGGCGGGCCACGACGTCGTCGGCGTCCACCTGGCTTTGTCCCGAATGCCGGGGACCTTGCGCACCGGCAGCCGCGGCTGCTGCACCATCGAGGACTCCCGGGATGCCTGGCGTGCCTGCGACGTGCTCGGTATCCCTTACTACGTTTGGGATTTCTCGGAGCGCTTCAAGGAAGACGTGGTCCAAGACTTCATCGACGAATACGCCGCGGGCCGCACTCCCAACCCCTGCATGCGCTGCAACGAACGGATCAAGTTCGCCGCGCTGCTGGAGAAGGCGATCGCCCTGGGTTTCGACGCAGTCTGCACCGGCCACTACGCCAAGGTGATCAACGACGCCGAAGGCAACCCCGAGCTGCACCGGGCCGCGGACTGGGCCAAGGACCAGAGTTACGTCCTCGGCGTCCTCACGCATGAGCAGCTCAAACACTCCATGTTCCCGCTCGCTGATACTCCGTCCAAGGCCGAAGTCCGCGCCGAGGCCGAGCGCCGCGGACTCTCCGTCGCCAACAAGCCCGATAGCCACGACATCTGCTTCATCCCCGACGGCGACACTGCCGGCTGGCTGGCCGAAAAGATCGAGATGACCACCGGCGACATCGTGGACGAGTCCGGCGCGAAGGTCGGCGAGCACCCGGGTGCCAACGCCTTCACCGTCGGCCAGCGTCGTGGCCTGAAGCTGGGTACGCCCGCCGCTGATGGCAAGCCACGCTTTGTACTTGAAATCCGGCCGAAGGAAAACAGGGTGGTGGTGGGCCCAGAGGCGCTGCTGGCCATCGACGAGATCCGAGGCATTAAGGTCTCCTGGGCAGGGCTGCCAATCGCCGAGGTCCACACCGGTGAAGAATTCGACTGCCACGCCCAGGTCCGCGCGCACGGCGACCCCGTACCCGCGACGGCGCGGGTGGAGCACCCCGACGCCGGCGACGGCCGCACGGGCGCTACGGGTAACCTCGTTGTGACCTTAACGGAACCCCTGCGGGGTGTGGCTCCGGGCCAGACCGTGGTGCTCTATCAGGGCAGCCGGGTACTGGGGCAGGCCACTATCGATGCAGCCCGATCGCTGCAGCGGGCTGCTCTCTAAGCGGGCTGCTCTCCAAACGGGCTGCTCTCCAAACGGGCTGGCGGCAGGCTGGACCCTGTTGCCGCCGGAAGGCCGCACACCTTGGGTGTGCGGCCTTTTTGCGAGCTGACCGCTGTGGCGGTTTGCGCCACTGCGGCACCTCGGGCGCTATCGGACGCTGCCGGTTTTCAGCCGGGATTCCTGCAGATAACGTCGAGTTCTTTGCATTCGTGTAAATTTTGTGTCTCATCTCACAGAATGCAACGATTCACCTGTTGATCTTCTGGTTGAATCAAGGCATCAGGACAGGGTGCTGACCCCGGGGCCACCATTAACCCTGGCCGGCACACTAGTACTCATCGAACAGAAAGTTCACAGATGGCAATGAACAAAAAGGCCCTGCAAAGCGCCATCGCGCTCGCCGGGGTATCCGCCTTCGCACTGACTGCCTGCACCGGCCCCTCCGGCGGCGGCGGGACCTCGACCGGCAGCGCGGCCGGCACAGGCACTATTACGTACGGCACCACCGATAAGGTAGTCACTCTCGACCCGGCCGGGTCCTACGACGCCGGCTCCTTTATGGTGATGAACCAGATCTACCCGTTCCTGCTCAACTCGAAACCGGGCACTGCAGACTCCACTCCCGACATTGCCGAGTCGGCTTCCTTCACGAGCCCCACGGAGTACACCGTCAAGCTCAAGCCCGGCCTCAAGTTCGCCAACGGGCACGCACTGACGTCCTCCGACGTGAAGTTCTCGATCGACCGCGTCGTCAAGATCGCCGACGACAACGGTCCCGCGTCACTTCTCGGGAACCTCGATTCGGTCGCAGTCAAGGACGACTCCACGGTGGTCTTCACGCTCAAGGCCGGCAACGACCAGGTCTTCCCGGGCGTCCTGGCAGCCAACGCGGGTCCGATCATCGACGAAGAGGTCTTCCCGGCTGACAAGCTGCTGACCGACGACGAAATCGTCAAGGGCCGCCCGTTCGCCGGTCCCTACACAATCGAGAGCTACAAGAAGAACGAGCTCGTGGGCCTGAAGGTCAACCCGGACTACCAGGGCCTGCTCGGAAAGCCCGCCAACGGCGGCGCGACCATCAAGTACTACGCTGATTCCAACAACCTCAAGCTGGATGTCCAGCAGGGCAACATCGACGTAGCCGGCCGCAGCCTGACAGCCACCGATGCCGCGGACCTTGAGAAGGATTCCAAGGTCAAGGTCTACAAGGGCCCGGGCGGCGAGTTGCGCTACATCGTGTTCAACTTCGACACCATGCCGTTTGGTGCCAAGGCCGCCGACGCCGATCCCGCGAAGGCGCTTGCCGTGCGGCAGGCGATGGCTAACGTCGTCGACCGCGACGCGATCGCCAGCCAGGTCTACAAGGGCACGTATCTGCCGGCATACTCCGTCGTTCCTGACGGTTTCGTCGGAGCCATCCAGCCGCTCAAGGAAATGTACGGCGACGGCAGCGGCAAGCCCAGCCTCGACAAGGCCAAAAAAGCCTTCGCCGATGCGGGCGTCACGGCACCGGTTACCATCAAGCTCCAGTACAACCCGGACCACTATGGCAAGTCCTCGGGCGATGAGTACGCCATGATCAAGGAGCAGCTGGAGAAGTCGGGCCTGTTCAAGGTTGACCTGCAGTCCACCGAGTGGGTCACCTACTCGAAGGACCGTACCTCCGATGCCTACCCGGTTTACCAGCTCGGCTGGTTCCCGGATTACTCCGACGCGGACAATTACCTCACTCCGTTCTTCGTCCCCGGCAACTTCCTGAAGAACCACTACGAAAACCCGACTGTCACGGACCTGATCAGCAAGCAGCTGACCACCGTCGACAAGACCGAGCGCGAAAAGGTGCTTGGCGAGGCCCAGACGGCCGTCGCAAAGGACCTGTCCACGCTGCCGTTGCTGCAGGGTGCCCAGCTGATGGTCGCCGGCAAGGACGTTAAGGGTGTTGAGAAGACCCTGGATGCTTCCTTCAAGACCCGTCTTGGTGTCATTTCCAAGTAAGTCCCATCCCATCCGGTTCTGACCAGCCAACGAGGCGGGGCGCCCACACGGCGTCCCGCCTTTGGTGCTGTTACAAGGACAACAGATTCCGGAGCCCGCGTGGCTCCCGGAACACACACTGAGGTACCAATGACAACACTTATCGAGGCGCCGCCGACCGACGGCGAAGGCCTCCTGCCGACAAAGAAGAAATCGACCGGTGGGGGACTGGGCCGATACATCCTGATCAGGTTCTTCCTGATCTTCCCGACGATCCTCATCCTTGTCACCATGGTGTTCTTCCTGATGCGCACCACCGGCGACCCTATTACCGCTGCCCTGGGCGGCCGGCTCCCGCCGGAACAGCTGCAGGAACGGATCACAGCGGCCGGGTACGACCGGCCCATCTTTGTGCAGTACTTCGAGTACCTGGCGCAGCTCATCACCGGCAACTTCGGCACCACCCTCTCGGATAACCGCCCGGTCTCGGAGATGCTTGCCACCTATGGCGCGGCCACCCTGGAACTGACAATTAACGCCCTTCTGGTGGCCCTGGCCGTCGGTATCCCGCTGGGCATGGTCGCGGCGCACCGCCGCGACAAAGGCCCCGACGCGGCGCTGCGGGTCTTTGCGATCCTTTGTTATGCCACGCCGGTCTTCTTCTCCGGGCTTCTCTTCAAACTGACATTCGCCGTCTGGCTGGGCTGGCTCCCGGTAGCCGGGCGCGCAAAGCCCGGCACCGAGCTCGCCCTGACCGCGCTCGAGGCGCCGACGGGCATCTATTGGCTGGACGCCATCCGCAGCGGCAATACCGCAGCATTGGCCGACGTTATGGCCCACGCCGTCCTGCCTGCACTAGCCTTGGGCCTGCTGACCGCCGGCATCTTCCTGCGGCTGGTCAGGACCAATGTCATCGGCACCCTCGGCAAGGACTACGTCGAGGCCGGCCGTTCCCGCGGGGTGAGCGAATTCCGGCTGGTCACCAAACACGCCTACAAACCTGCACTGATCCCCATTATCACCGTGATGGGACTGCAGATCGCCGTGCTGCTGGGCGGCGCGGTGCTGACCGAGACCACGTTCGAATGGAAGGGCCTGGGCTTCCAGCTCGCGACCTACCTGACGGCCCGCGACTTCGTAGCAGTCCAAGGCATCGTGGTCCTCCTCGCAGTGATCGTGGCTGTGACCAACTTCTTCGTGGACATTGTCGCCGCGCTGATCGACCCCCGCGTGAGGTACTGATATGAGCACCACTGCCGTTACTGAACCTGCCAAAGATCCCCGGGGACCCTGGGTCCGGCGACTGCCGGTCATATCCCACTTCAACAAAAGCGTTGGCCTGCAGCGCGGAATGCTGGTGGCAGGGCTTGTACTCACAGCAGTCTTCCTGCTGACCGCGATTTTTGCGCCGCTGGTCGCGCCCTTTGGTTTCTCCCAGATTTCCGACGCCGACGGCGGCTTCCCGGCCCAGCAAGCGCCGGGCGGGAAGCACCTGATGGGAACAACCGTCGGCGGTTACGATGTTTTCTCCCGGGTGGTCTGGGGAGCCCAAACGGCCGTTCTGGTCATCATTGTGGCGGTGATCATGTCGATTTTCATCGGTGTGATCCTGGGCCTGGTCAGCGGCTACATCGGCGGCTGGCTGGACCGGACGCTCGTGGTGATCGCCGATGCGGTTTACGCCTTCCCGCCGCTGCTGGTGGCCATCGTGATGGCGATCGCCATCAGCGGCGGCAGGTCCAGCCTCTGGGGCGGTATCCTCGCTGCGGCGATTTCCATCACGGTCGTTTTTATTCCGCAGTACTTCCGTGTGATCCGGGCCGAAACCATCCGGCTCAAGGCGGAACCCTTTGTGGAGTCGGCCAAGGTGGTGGGTGCCTCAAACATCCGCATTATGCGCCTCCACGTGTTCAAGAACGCCACCCGCACGCTGCCCCTGATCTTTACCCTCAACGCCTCCGAAGCCATCCTGACCCTTGCAGGCCTGGGTTTTTTGGGCTTTGGCATTGAGCCGACGTCGGCCGCCGAGTGGGGCTTCGACCTGAACAAGGCGCTGGCGGACACCACGTCAGGTATCTGGTGGACAGGTGTCTTCCCCGGGCTCGCTATCGTCCTCACCGTCCTTGGACTGACTCTTGTCGGCGAGAGCATCAATGACCTTAACGACCCCCGCCTGCGGGGCCGCAGGAAGGCTGCCGCCGGCAAGGGCGGGCCGGATTCCAGCACCGGTGCCCCGGCTGCACTCGACGCAGAAGTGAGAAGTTCATGACTACCAACATCGACAAAAAGGGCACGGGCCCGGTCCTCGACATCGAGCACCTCAAGGTCACCTTCGCCACAGATGCCGGCGACGTTTACGCCGTCAAGGACGTCAGTCTCCAGGTCAACCCCGGCGAAGTCGTGGCGATCGTGGGCGAATCCGGCTCCGGCAAAACCGTGACGGCCAAGACCATCCTGGGCCTGCTGCCGGAGACCGCTATCAGCTCCGGAGCGGTGCTGATCAACGGCAACAACGTGATCAGCGTCAGTCCCGCGAAGTTGCGGGAGATCCGTGGCCGCGACGTCGCCATGGTCTTCCAGGAACCGTCCACGGCGCTGAACCCCGTCTTCACTGTCGGCTGGCAGATTGCCGAAGGCATTCGCGCCCACGCCCGCCACGGGGGAACCGGGCGGGTCAACGCCAAGGAAGCCAAAAACCGCGCCGTTGAGGCGCTCCGCAAGGTGGGCATTCCGGACCCCGAAACGCGGGTCAACTTCTATCCGCACCAGTTCTCCGGCGGGCAGAAGCAGCGTGTGGTCATCGCCGCGGCGCTGGCCCTGAACCCGGGCCTCATCGTGGCGGACGAGCCGACCACCGCGCTGGACGTTACGGTACAGGCGGAGATCCTCGAGCTCTTGCGGGACCTCCGGGACCAGTACGGAACCTCGATCGTGCTGATCACCCACAACATGGGGGTGGTGGCCGACCTCGCCGACCGCGTCGTTGTGATGTACCAGGGTGATGTCGTCGAAGAGGCGGCCGCACGCGTGCTGTTCGCCGAACCGAAGCAGGACTACACAAAGAAGCTCCTGGCCGCCGTCCCGCACCTGGGCCGGAACTCTGCTTCCGAAGGCATGACCCAGCGGGCACACCAGGGCGGCAAAGTGCTCGTCGAGGCCAGGAACCTGACCATCGAGTATCCCGGACGGCTGGGCAGCCCCGCTTTTAAGGCCGTGGACGGGGTGAATTTCACACTCTCCGAGGGTGAGGTCTTTGGCCTCGTGGGGGAGTCAGGCTCCGGGAAAACGACGATCGGGCGTGCGATCGCCGGCCTGAACCGGACCACCGGCGGCAGCCTGAAGGTGCTGGGTTACGAAATGCTCAACCTGAAGGAGCGCACCTTCAAGCCGCTGCGCAAGGAGATCGGGTTCGTTTTCCAGGACCCTGCGGCGTCTTTCAATCCGCAGTTGACGATCGGTGACTGCATCGCCGAACCCCTGATCATCCACTCCAATCCCGGCCCGGCGCAGGCCAGGCAACGGACCCGGGAGCTGCTCGAAGCCGTGCAGTTGCCGGCCGCCTATGCCGACAGGTTTCCGCATGAGCTCTCCGGCGGGCAGCGTCAGCGCGCGTCACTCGCGCGGGCACTGATCCTGAACCCGAAGCTGCTCATCGCCGACGAGCCGACGTCGGCGCTGGACGTGTCAGTCCAGGCCGTGGTGCTGGAGCTGTTCAAGGACATCCAGGCCGAATTCGGCTTTGCCGCCCTGTTCATCAGCCACGACCTCGCGGTGGTAGATATCCTCTCCCACTGGGTTGGTGTTCTGTACAAGGGCAAGATGGTGGAACAGGGGCTCGGTAACCAGGTGATGGGGCATCCGCAGCACGAGTACACCAAAAAGCTCATTGCTTCGCTGCCGGTTCCGGATCCGGACGAGCAGGCCAGGCGCCGGGAGGAATTCCGCGCCGTGCTGCACGGCTAAGCCGATTCCTCGGCACACCAGGGGACATGCCCGCCGTTCTGAATGAACGGCGGGCATGTCCCTGGTGTGGTGGTGGAAAACAGTGCTGTGGTGGAAAACAGTGCGGTGGCGGAAAACGCAGGTTACGGCCCGCGGCGCCGTAGGAACCGTCCGAGCTTAACAGCCGAAGTGATTCGGGCGGTGGCCCTAGAATGGGTCAATGACCGAGCAGAACCAGACACCTCCCGACGCCGAATCCTATGACCCGGGAGCCAGCTCGCTGGCCGGTCAGGTGGATCCGGCGGTGATGGCTGAGCTGTTGTCGATCCGTTCCAGCATCGATAATATCGATGCCACGCTCGTTTACCTTCTCGCTGAGCGCTTCAAAGCCACCCAGAAGGTCGGATTCCTGAAGGCCACCCACAAGCTTCCCGCCGGGGATCCTGGCCGGGAGACCGCTCAGATCTCGCGACTGCGCCGCCTCGCCGCGGAGGCCCACCTGGACCCGGCGTTTGCCGAAAAATTCCTCAACTTCATCATCGGCGAAGTCATCCGGCACCACGAGGCCATTGCCGAGGACCACCTGGCTTCCCTGGCCGCTGACAGCCTCGCCGCCGGCACCCAAGCCCCGCTCATGGGCCGATCCGTAGGCACTGCCGGCGCCTCCGAGACCGCCTAAGCGTGGCCGCTCCACTGGCCGCGGGGCCGCAACAGGTCACCGCCACCGCTCTGGGCGCCTGGCCCGGCGAGGACCCGGTCGAGTCCGCACGCATCATCCGCGGTGAGCTCGGCGGCCCGCACCTGCCGTTCCTGGCCGAGCTTCCGGACCGGGGTGTCGGTTCGGACGCGCTCGGGCGGACGGCTTCCCTGCTGGTGGACCTTTCCGTAGACGTCCAGCCCTACGGCTGGCGGATCGTGGACCGGCCCGGCAAGGACTTCAAACGGGCGCGCTCGGCGCTCTCAACCGACATTAACATTCTTGCCGACGTCATCGGCGCCGAGGACAGCCCGGCCACAGATCTCAAGGTTCAGCTGCGGGGACCGCTCAGCCTCGCCGCCGGACTGCACCTGCACAACGGGGAGCGTGCCCTGATTGACTACGGCGCCAGGCGGGACCTTGCCGCGTCCCTGGCAGCGGGTGCCGGCAGCTACCTCAGCCGGATAGCCGCCGCGGCTCCCGGAGCCCGGATCGTGGTGGAGATCGACGAACCGGAGATAGCGTCCGTCCTGGCCGGCACCATTCCCACCTCCAGCGGCTACCGGACGCTGCGCTCGGTAGCCGGCCAGGAGGCCACCGATTCCTGGGAGTTGCTCATCAACGCGCTGCGGGAGGCCGGCGCCGTCGAGGTCGTTGTCTGTGTCCCGGAAGTCGAGGCGCCCTTCGACCGGATCCTGGCTGCCGGAGCCGACGGGATCGCGGTGCCCCTCCGGGCGCTGACATCGCGCCAGTGGGAACAGCTCGCCGGCGCAGTGGAAGGCGGCAAACGGCTGTGGGCGGGAGCGCTGGATGTCTCCAATCCCGCCGCCGCGCTGCCCCGGGTCGCCGACGTCGTGGAAACGCTCTGGCGGCCGTGGCGCCAGCTGGGCCTGGCCGCCGCGACTCTCGGTGGTGTACGGGTCACGCCCTCAGACGGGCTGGCCAGGCATTCGCCGGCATCGGCGACGGCGGTCCTGACCCGGCTGGTGCAGGTGTCCGACGGCCTCAACCAGCTGGCGCTCGGCTAGCGCGGGCCCGATCCTCAGCTGCGGCTTTCCCACCGGTCAGGCCGGGCGCGGTCCGGCAAATACCCCGGCACTGACACTCCGCCGGGGTAAGGGTCCAGCCGATAGTCGAAGTGCCCGGCATAGACCAGGATCAGCCCGAGCTGCGGCTGGATCACCTTGACCTGGATCCGGTGCCTTCCGGCGGTGCCTTCCTCAGGCGCCCACCACTGTTCGGCGTAGGCCTTGGCGTCCAGCGCGGCCGGCAGGGGAATCCGCAGCGGCCCCAGAAAGAGCCGCGACGCCTCCGATACGCCGCGCAGCCTGCCACCGGCGGTGACACTGAGGTTGAGGTCCGTGACCAGCCGCCGGTACCGTCCGACGTAATCCAGCAGGCCGGACCGGCTGCCGGAGTCATCGAAGCTTGTGGTGTCGTGGAAGAGCCTGGTGGTGCCCGGGAAGAAGATCTCGCGCCGGGCCGTCAGGCTGGACCGGCCGAAAGGGTCCAGATGGGCGTGGTTTTCGATCCGGAACGGGATGCCTTCCCCGTACTCCGGGAAAAAGGCCTCCTCGCCGCCGGCGGGACGCAGCAGGGGGCGCAGCCAGCTTTGCCGGCAGCCGACCACCTCAAACACACCCTCGCCGACGCCGAAATGGCCTGAGCCGGGAGTGAGGGAAAAATACTCCTGCAGCTCCGGCTGCAGCCGGCCGAAGTCGGCGCCGAGGGCCAGTTGGTAGATCGGGGTGCTCACAAGTCCTCCTGGGATGCTTGGCTTGTTGACGTCTTCCTGTCCACAGCATGCGGGACGGCGGCGCATTTGTCACAGCGGGCCCCGCTTATGGCCCTCCGTGCGGTGCCCGGGCAGGCCGCCGCCATGCCCGGGCACCGCTGAATACGACAAAGCCATTGCAATAAGGGAATATATACATATGAAGGCACGCATTCTGATAGTGGACGATGACGAGGCGCTGGCCGAGATGATCGGTATTGTTCTGCGCAATGACGGGTTCGAACCCGTCTTCTGCGCCGACGGCGGGCAGGCGCTCGAAGTCTTCCGCTCGTCCAAGCCCGACCTTGTGCTGCTGGACCTTATGCTTCCGGGCATCGACGGCATTGAAGTCTGCCGGCAGATCCGTGCCGAATCCGATGTTCCAATCGTGATGCTTACTGCCAAGGCGGACACGTCCGATGTGGTCCGCGGTCTTGAGTCCGGTGCCGACGACTATGTCCCGAAGCCCTTCAAGCCGGCCGAGCTGGTCGCCCGGGTCCGGGCACGGCTCCGGCCCGGCGACCAGAAGGCGCCGGAGACGCTGCACATCGCCGACGTCACTATCGACGTCGCAGGCCACCTCGTGAGCCGCGGGGCCGAGCGCATCTCGCTGACACCGCTGGAATTTGACCTGCTGGTCGCGCTGGCGCGCAAACCCTGGCAGGTTTTCACCCGGGAACTGCTCCTGGAACAGGTCTGGGGCTACCGGCATGCTGCGGACACGCGTCTGGTCAACGTCCACGTCCAGCGGCTCAGGTCAAAAATTGAACGTGACCCGGAAGCCCCCGAAGTTGTATTGACGGTCCGTGGTGTCGGCTACAAAGCAGGTTCCTGAGCCACCGGAGGGCCTCGCCGGAGCAGCTCCGGTGAGCACCTCGCCGGAGCCGTCCGGCGTCGTGGGACCAGGTACTGCGGGTCCCGCGGCCCCGGCCGCCGCGCATGCGGACGGTCCCGCGGTCCGCCGGCAGGCCCTGCGGTTCCGGACCCGGCTTTGGATGAAGCGGTCCCGGATCGTGGGCGTGCGGGTGGCCAGGCTGGTTGGCACCGGCTCTTCCCGCCTGCTTCCGGGTATCCGCTATCTGCTCCGGTCCCTGCACCGCAAATGGCGTCGTTCCATGCAGTTCCGGACCGTCCTGACGACACTGATGCTCGCAGTCGCATCATTTGCAGTCGTCGGGGCCTATTTGTCCAACCAGATCGCCAATAATCTCTTCCAGGAACGGCTGGCCCAGGCCGAGTCGGAGACACGATACAACGTCAAGCAGGTCCAGGACACCTTCGACGGCGCCCAGGTCACCGACCAGTCCAGTGTTATCACCCTCGTTTATGACACTTTGAACGCCGTCGAGGGACGCGGTTCCGTGATCCAGCGGCGCTACGTCTTCGAAGCCATGCCGGAGCAGACCAAACCGCGCAACCGCTGGGTCGAATCGAGGGCCTCGGACCAGCTCACCATCAGCGTCATTCCGACCGAGCTGCGCAAGGCGGTGCAGGATTCCGGCAAGGAGCAGTTCTGGGCTTCCACGGAATTCCCGGTGGGTACCGAGGACCGGCCCGGAATTGCAGTGGGCAACAAGGTCACTTTCAACGGCACGGTCTACGAGCTGTACCTGATTTATGACCTCAATACGGCACAAAAGACCCTTGACGAGATCCAAAACGTACTGCTGGCCGGCGGTGCCGTGCTGGCGCTGCTGATTGGTGCCGTCGCCTGGTATGTGACCCGGAACGTCGTCAGCCCGGTCAGCCATGCCGCACTGGTGTCCGAGAAACTCGCGGCCGGGCAGTTGCAGGAGCGGATGATAGTCAAGGGCGAGGATGAGGTGGCCCGGCTTGGCGCGTCCTTTAACCACATGGCCGCCAGCCTCCAGGAGCAGATCACCCAGCTCGCCACGCTGTCGCAGATGCAGCAGCGATTCGTCTCGGATGTTTCCCACGAACTACGCACCCCGCTGACCACGGTGCGGATGGCCGCCGAGGTGCTCTATGACGCACGCGACGACTTCGACCCCGTCAACAAGCGCTCGGCGGAACTGCTTTATAACCAGGTGGAGCGCTTCCAGTCCCTGCTTGCCGACCTGCTGGAGATCTCACGCTTCGACGCGGGCGTCGCCACACTCGATGCCGAACCGGGCGACATTGTGCAGCTGGTAGCGCATGTGATGGAAGGTGTAGCGCCGGTGGCCGCCGAGTACGGCTCCGCGGTCACCCTCAACGCGCCTGCGGGCAGCATCATCGTGGACATGGATGACCGTCGGATTGACCGGATCCTGCGCAATCTTGTGCTGAATGCCCTGGAACACAGCGAAGGCCGGCCGGTGAACATCTCGGTGGCGGCCAACGACACCGCCGTCGCTGTCGCCGTCAGGGACCACGGCATCGGTCTGTCACCGGCGGACGCGGCCCGCGTTTTTGACAGGTTCTGGCGCGCCGATCCGGCGCGGGCGCGCACCACTGGGGGCAGCGGCCTCGGGTTGTCCATTGCGGCCGAAGACGCCAAACTCCACAACGGCTGGCTGCAGGCGTGGGGACGGAAAGGGGTCGGAGCCAACTTTCGCCTCACCCTGGCCCTTCGCCAGGGCGAAGCCATTGCGAAGTCACCCCTCCAACTGGAGCCTGTCGACGTCGGGCTCCGTGGCGTGGGGAGCGAGCGGACCATGCTGCTGCTGGATCCGGTGCCCGTCACACGCGCCGATGCTCCTGCCCCGGCGGCCGGGGACGTCCCCGACGTCGGCACACCGCACGCCCGCTCAGCCGTCACCCGAATCGCGGACCCGGGAACCGCAGTCACCGGAATGAAGGAGGGGCCATGAACGGAGCCGCATGGAAAGGCCACCGAGCGGCGGCCGTGCTGCTGGCGCTCCTGCTGTTCCTGCTGACATCGTGTGCCCAGATCCCGCGCTCGGGCCCGGTGGGAAAGAGCACCGACGAAAGCGCTGGGAACCCCAATAATGCCCCTGTGTTCTTCCCTTCGGCCCCGCGTGAGGGGGCCGGGCCGGAGGCCGTGATCGAAGACTTCTACCTCGCCGGCAGCGGCTACGAAGACGACTACGCGGTGGCGCGCCAATACTTGACCCAGGCGTCCTCAGTGACTTGGAAGCCGGACCAGCGGGTGCTTGTGTTCCGTTCCGCCCGTGTCGTCCCGACAGCTGTCGAGAACGTCTTTAACTACGAACTTGACGTGTCCTACTCCGTCGACGCTGACGGAGTCGCGACCCGGCTGCCGGAGGGAACCAAGGAGAATATTCCCGCTACCCTGACCAAGGTTGACGGTGAATGGCGGATTGCCGAGCTCCCGGACGGTACGGCAATTCCGGAAGAGACGTTCAAAGTAATCTATGGCGCCTATCCGATCTATTTCTATGACCCGACGTTCACCTACGCGGTGCCGGATGTCCGGTGGTTCATCCGGAAGAAGACCGTCAAGGCCATGACAAGTGCCCTCCTCGCGGGTCCGGCCCCGTATCTCAAGGGGGCCGTGGTCAGCGCCTTCCCGTCCGGCATCAAGCTGGCCCGCGAGTCCGTGCCGGTCGTCTCCGGTGCCGCCCAGGTGGACCTTTCGGCGAAGGACCTTGTGGAGGCTTCCAACGAGGACCGCCTGCGGATGCAGACCCAGCTTTCGCTGACGTTCCGCAGCCAGCCCGATGTGATCAACGTCGAGCTCCGAGCCAACCAGGACCTGGTGCGCGTAGATGACAACGGTTCGGTTGTCCCGCCGATCCGGGACAAGAACGTACCGGGCCGCCAGATCGCCGTGAGCGAGAACGACCTGGTCCGGTACGAGAACAACAGGATCTCGCCGCTTCCCGGCATCCAGTCTGTATCGGCGCTGGCGCCGCGGGTCCCGGCGGAGTCGCCCGTGTCGCAGACCGCGGCTTTCCTCAACGCGGGGCGCGGGACGCTGTACTCCATCGTGCCGGGACAGCCCGCCAGGGCGCTCGCTACCCGCGCTACGCTGACCCGCCCGTCCTTTGACCGGTACGACTGGGTCTGGACGGCCGGGCCGGGGGCCAACGGCGACACCGAAATGGTCGCCCACCGGCCAGTCGGCGTTGCCGAGGGGGCCAGCGTCCCCGCGGTCACCCTGGCGCCGGCATGGCTCGCCGGGCGGTCCGTCAAGGAGTTCAGGGTTTCCCGCGAGGGCACCCGCGCCCTCATTCTCACGCAGCAGAACGGCAAGACCAAAGTCCAGATCACCGGTATCGTCCGGGCCGCGGACGGTACCCCAAAGGAACTGACCGTGCCGACCACCCTGCTGTCGACGAATGATCCGGACCAGGGAGTGTGGGTGGATGACACGACGGTCGCCGTGATGAAGGGCTCCACCAGCGGATCCGTCACCCCCGAGCTGCTCCCACTCACCGCGTCCGAGCCGCAGCCGCTCGCGCCGTGGCCCGGGCTCACCGCACTCAGCGCCGGGAATGGCGGCGAGGAAATCTATGCCCAGTCCGGGGAAGGGATCTTCCAGCGGCTCGGTAACGGCTGGGCCCCGCAGCTGAAGGGGCCGATCGATCCGTCCTATCCGGGTTAGCGGCCGCACCTGACTGGACCCCCAGCGGTTCCGCACATAGCTGAGTCAAGGACTGCCAACGGGCGCTGCGGGGGCGCACAGTGGGGGGATGGGCACAGCCAGGGAAGCCCGCGGCCGCCGCGGGGCCAGGGCGGCAGTTGGGCACGACGGCAGCGCCGGCGCTGAGCCGCACACAGGTGCACGCAGCGCAACCGGCGCCGCACGGCGGACCCAACGCGCAGTCGACCCCGATCTGGTTACTGCCGCAGCTTCTGCGGCGAGACACCGGGGCGCCTACCGCCTGCCGCTGGCACGGCTGGCGGCGGCTGCCGCCGCCGCTGCCGCCGAAGTCCTGGCACTCGTGGCCCCGGTGGAGTGTGTCTGTTGCGGGGCCGAAGACATGCCGCTCTGCGGCGGCTGCGAACGGCAGGTCCGGCTATTGATGCGCCAACCATTCCGGGCAGAAGCGCAGGCCCCGGCACTGATGGACGTCGACGGCGCCGTGATCCTTCCGGTGGTGGCTGCCGGCGCCTACCGCGCGGAGTTGGCGCAGACCGTGCTGTCGTTCAAGAGCCACGGGCAGCGTCAGCTCGCCGAGGTGTTGTCCAAAGGCCTGGCCCGGGCCATCCGCGACGCCGCCGGGGAGTCCCGGGGACTGCTCCTTGTACCCGTCCCGACGAGCAGCAGCGCCTACCGGAAGCGCGGCTTCAGCCCGATCCACGTGCTGCTCGGCAGGGCGGGAAGGCCAAGGGGGCCGGGAGCCGGGCAGCAGCCGGGATTCACCATCGTCCACGCACTCCGGAAGACGAGGCCGCCGTTCCCGGCGTGCGGGCCGTCATCAGGTGGGCAGGGTGGCCAGAAGGGACTGGGGCGCCGGGACAGGGTGCAGCGCGTGCAGGGAACCATGCGGGTTCGCCGCTGGCCGTTCAATCCCGGGGTGGACGGCCGGGCGTGCATCATCGTTGACGACGTGCTCACCACCGGGGCCACGTTGGCCGAGGCCAGCCGGGCGTTGCATGCGGCCGGCGCGGTGGTGCGGGGTGCCGTAGTCCTCGCCGCGACACGCCCGCCGGTCACATTGGGCTTCCCCGGTCCGGACGGTGCGATAGCAGGGAAACGGCCCGTCAACGAAAAAAATAAACCAAAAAAGGATGAATAAGAGGTGTGTATGAACTAACGTCGAAGATGGGTACCAAGAACAGATGTACCTGTCGATGGCGGCTCGGAAAGGGGCTCGACTGTCAGTCAGATCAGCCTCGGGAAGTGCCGTCGTCGTGTCACCGAAGTCATTTGGAGGGCACCATGGAGTTCATGATCAGCGGACGTAATTTGACGGTCTCGGACCGGTTCCGCGAATACGCTGACGAGAAGATCTCGAAGATCGCGTCGCTCGGGGACAAGGTCCAGAGGGTGGACGCGAAGGTTTCCAAGGAGACCAAGGCCCGGCAGACGGACGAGATGCTCACGGTTGAGCTGACCGTCCTGGGCCGTGGGCCCGTGATTCGTGCCGAAGCCAGCGCCGCCGACAAATTCGCCGCGTTCGATCTCGCCTACAACAAGCTTCTGGAGCGCCTGCGCCGGGCGAAGGACCGCAAGAAGGTCCACCACGGCCGGCACACCCCCAAGTCCGTGACCGAGGCGACGGCGTCGCTTGAGCCCGCTAGTACCAGCGAGCCCCTCTACGAAGAGGCGAGCCACTGGCAGGAGTCGAAGACGGCCCCCGATGAGAAATCGCCGTACGAGGTCGAAAACGATATCCCCGCCGGAGACTCACCCGTGCTGATCCGTCGGAAGGTCTTTCCCGCGGCGTCCCTCACACTCGACGACGCCGTCGACAACATGGAACTTGTCGGTCACGACTTCTACCTCTTCGTGGACAAGGAGACCAAGGCTCCGTCCGTCGTCTACCGCCGTGAGGGCTGGACCTACGGCGTGATCTCCCTTGACCAGACCTGCGAGCCGGGGCAAGCCCCGCTGGAAGAAAAGATCATCGCCTACCGCTCCGAGGATGAGCCGGCCAGCGCATAAGCTGAAGCTGACCGTTCAACGAAGGGACTGACGTGCCGGAAGCGCTGAGCCTCACGCAGGCGCGGCGGATCGCACTGGCAGCCCAGGGATTGGACAAGGTACGGCCCGCCGGACCCGTGAGTTCACGGGCGGTGGGCCGTACTTTTGCCCGCCTCCAGCTTGTCCAGATCGACTCCGTGAATGTGTTGTCCCGGAGCCACTACCTGCCGTTCTTCTCCCGTCTGGGGAACTACGACCGCGCCATCCTTCAGCGAATGGCGGGGTCCCATCCGCGCCGGATGATGGAGTACTGGGCCCACGAGGCAAGTTTCATCCGGCCCGACCATTTCCAGGACCTGGTCCTGTGGCAAAGCCGGAAATGGGTGGGGGCGCATTCCATGGACCCCCAGCTGCGCAGCGGCGTCGCGTCCCGGGTGCTGGAGGCGCTGGCGGACGGCAGGCCGATGACCGCCGCCGAACTCACCGCACGCCTGGGCCATGTGGAGGCCCGGCAGCGGGACAACTGGGGCTGGAACTGGAACGCCGTCAAAATGGTCCTCGAACACCTGTTTGAGGCGGGGATCATTTCGGCCGCGTCACGCACGGAATCGTTCGAGCGGCGCTACACCCTTACCGCCAGGGTCCTGCCTGAGCGGCCCGCACCGCCGTCGGGCCTCCCGACCACCGACTCATCCCGGGCCGCAGCGCTGGTGCGTCTGATCGATGCGGCCGCCCGTGCCCACGGGATCGGCACACTGCGATGCTTTGCCGATTACTTCCGGACGCCCCTGCGTGCATCGGCCCTGGCCGTGGACCACCTGGTCCGCGCCGGCAGCTTGTTGCCTGTCACCGTGACCGGCTGGAATAGGCCCGTCTACAGGCATATCGAGGCAAAACTGCCCCGCACGGCCACCGGCCGTGCGCTGCTGAGCCCTTTCGACTCACTGGTCTTTGAGCGGCGCCGGCTGGAGGCCCTGTTCGGTTTCCACTACCGCATCGAGATCTACACTCCGGAACCGAAGCGCCGCTACGGCTACTATGTGCTGCCGTTCCTGCTGCGGGACGGGATCGTGGCCCGCGTCGACCTCAAAGCCGATCGATCCAACCGCATCCTGCTGGCGAGGGCGGCCCATGCCGAACCCGACGCTCCGTCCGACACCGCCGCCGAACTCGCCGCTGAACTGCGGCTCATGGCAGAGTGGTTGGAACTGGACCGGATAGTTGTTTCCCAGCAAGGGGACCTGGCAGCGGCGCTGGCAGCAGCAGTGTCCGAGGCAGGGAGCGGGCTATCCGCTAAGAGGGGACAGGCGTAATCGGCCCTGCGTCTCTCCCGTAGACTAAATACGCCAGAATTCGGCAGCTTGAGACTGGGAGCAACTTCACGTGGCATCACTTATCGAAAAACTTCTCCGCACGGGTGACAAAAAAACCCTGAGGCAACTGCGGAACTATGCCGATTCCATCAATGCCCTGGAAAGCTCCTTCCAGACCTTCAGCGACGCTGAATTGCGCGAAGAGACGGACCGTCTGCGCGCGCGCCACGGTGATGGCGAGATACTGGACGATCTGCTGCCCGAGGCTTTCGCTGCCGTGCGCGAAGCCTCCTCCCGAACCCTTGGCATGCGCCATTTCGACGTCCAGCTGATGGGTGGCGCCGCCCTGCACCTGGGCAACATTGCCGAAATGAAAACCGGTGAAGGCAAGACCCTCGTGGCCACCGCTCCGGCCTACCTGAACGCCCTCACCGGCAACGGTGTGCACGTCATTACGGTGAACGACTACCTGGCTGAGTACCAGTCGGATCTGATGGGCCGGGTGTTTCGGTTCCTTGGCCTGAGCAGCGGCTGCATCCTGTCAAACCAGGATCCTGCGGTACGCCGCCAGCAATACTCTGCGGATATCACCTACGGCACCAACAACGAATTCGGGTTCGACTACTTGCGCGACAACATGGCGTGGGACCAATCCGAACTGGTCCAGCGCGGCCACCACTTTGCCATAGTCGATGAGGTGGACTCCATCCTCATCGATGAGGCCCGGACCCCGCTCATCATCTCCGGGCCGGCCCAGGGTGACACCAACCGCTGGTACAGCGAGTTCGCTAAGGTCGTCACGCGGCTTCAGTCCGAGGAGGACTACGAAGTTGACGAGAAGAAGCGCACCGTCGGTGTGCTCGAGGCCGGCATTGAGAAGGTCGAGGACTACCTCGGTATCCACAACCTGTACGAGTCCGCCAACACCCCGCTGATCGGCTTCCTGAACAACGCCATCAAGGCCAAGGAACTGTTCAAGCGGGACAAGGACTACGTCATCCTGGACGGTGAAGTGCTGATCGTGGACGAGCACACCGGCCGCATCCTCGCCGGCCGCCGTTACAACGAGGGTATGCACCAGGCGATTGAGGCCAAAGAAGGCGTCGAGATTAAGGCCGAGAACCAGACTCTCGCCACGGTTACCCTGCAGAACTATTTCCGCATGTACAACAAGCTCGCGGGCATGACCGGCACCGCCGAAACTGAAGCCGCCGAGTTTATGAGCACCTACAAGCTCGGCGTTGTTGCGATCCCCACCAACCGGGACATGCAGCGCATCGACCAGGCGGACCTGGTCTACAAGAACGAGGCGGTCAAGTTCGACGCCGTCGTCAAGGACATCGCTGAACGACACGAGCAGGGCCAGCCGGTCCTCGTTGGCACCACAAGCGTCGAGAAGAGTGAATACCTCTCCCGGCTCCTTGCCAAGGAGGGTGTCCGCCATGAGGTCCTGAACGCCAAGAACCACGCCCGGGAGGCCGCGATCGTCGCCCAGGCAGGCCGCAAGGGGGCCGTCACGGTTGCGACCAACATGGCCGGCCGAGGTACCGACATCATGCTCGGCGGCAACGCCGAGTTCACCGCCGTCGCCGAACTGGCTCAGCGCGGGCTCGACCCGGAGGAGAACTCCGAAGAATACGAGGCCGCCTGGCCGGCCGCTTTCGAGGCTGCCAAACAGGCCGTCAAGGACGAGCACGCAGAAGTCCTCAGCTTTGGCGGCCTTTATGTGCTGGGCACCGAACGGCACGAATCGCGCCGGATCGACAACCAGCTCCGCGGCCGTTCCGGCCGCCAGGGCGACCCGGGCGAGTCCCGGTTTTACCTGTCGCTGACCGATGACCTGATGCGTCTGTTCAACTCCGGCGCCGCGGAACGCCTGATGAGCAGCTCAGTGCCTGACGACGTGGCACTCGAATCCAAGCTCGTCTCTCGTGCGATCGCCTCCGCCCAGGGTCAGGTGGAGGGCCGCAACGCCGAACAGCGAAAGAACGTCCTGAAGTACGACGACGTGCTGAACCGCCAGCGTGAGGCCATCTATGGTGATCGCCGGCGCATTCTCGAGGGGGACGACCTCCACGAGAAGGTCCAGTTCTTCCTGGAAGATACGATCAATGCCTTCATCGAGCAAGCCACGGCAGAGGGTACCGGCGACGACTGGGACTTCAACCTTCTCTGGTCCAACCTCAAAACCCTGTACCCGGTCAGTGTTACGCCGCGCGAGGTCATTGACGAGGCCGGTGGAAAGCCGCGGATCACGGTGGAGTTCCTGAAGGAGGAGATCCTCTCCGACGCACGTCTGGTTTACCAGGCACGCGAAGAGGCTATCGGCCAGACGAGCATGCGCGAACTTGAGCGCCGGGTCGTCCTTTCGGTGATCGGCCGAAAATGGCAGGAGCACCTGTACGAGATGGACTACCTCAAGGAGGGCATCGGGCTGCGCGCCATGGCCCAACGCGATCCTCTGGTGGAGTACCAGCGCGAGGGCTTTATTATGTTCCAGGCCATGATGGAGGCCATTCGCGAGGAAAGCGTGGGGTTCCTGTTCAACCTTGAGGTTGAGGTGACCCCTGCCGAGGACGTCGTAGTTGCGGACGACGCCGGGCAGCACACCGAACATCACGAGCCGCAGATTCGTGCTGCCGGGCTGGAAGCCCCTGAAAAGCCGGCGCAGCTGCAGTACACGGCCCCGGGTGAGGACGGTTCGGCCCAGACCCGGGTGGAGGCCAAGTCCTCCGGCCGCTCGGGGAACCCGGCCAAGGCTGCCCAGGATGCCCAGCGTCGCGCCAACAAGAAGAGGAAGCGCTAGCTGAACGGCTGCGGCTTAGCCAGCCGCAGCTAGGTTCTCCTCCTTCCGCCGGGTCCATTGGGAAGCCTGGCCGGTGGTAACTGGCCTTGTGCCTTGGCAATCAGCCGATTTCCAGCACAGTGACCCGCCAGGCGAGCCTGCTGCGCTCCAGCCTCAGCGCGACCGCGCGCACCCGCGATTCCTCGACCACAACGGCGCTGGCTTCGTAGATGTCCGCGGTCACCCGGCAGGCCCGGACGGAGTGGACGGACGGATTACGGTGCAGCCGTCCGGCGGTTGGCGACGCCCCGCACGGCATCCGCCGCGTCAACGCGGCCCGGTGTTGCAGGGCCGCCAGACAGCGGTCGTCGAGCCGCCTTGCCAACTGCTGCACCGCACGGGCACCGGCCAGCACCTCGATGGCGGCCTGAACCGTGCTGCGTGAAATAGCACAGATCTGCTGGTCCTCGTCGGGCATTGGCAGCCGCGGTGCTGCCGGAATGCAGGGCCCGGCCGGCAGGGATGCCGGGGCCGCACCGTCGGGAACCAGTCGAAGTGGCGGGGCTAGGGATCGGTTGGGTTCCGCTGCGGCACGGAGGCTGCTGGTGGCGTTCATTGTGCTTCCTTTCTGAGGGTTTTCAATTGGCGCAATGCGATGCCGGGGATGTTCCCAGCCGGGATCTCTATGGGCCGTAGACCGGAAGGATCGGGGACTGGGCTCGGGCACACTCAGAATCCGGGGGGCAGCCTGAGCACCTGGCCAGGCCGCAACAGATCCGGGTTACCCCCGATGATGCCTCTGTTGACCTGATAGATCCTTGGCCATTCCAGGGCAATGTCGACGTCGGAGGCGCAGGCTCCCAGACGGCCGGCCGCTACGGTCCACAGCGAATCACCGGGCCTGATTGTCACTTCAGTCGTGTGGTCCGCTGCTTGCTGCCGACGCAGCGGGCGCTCCGCCAGCGGTCCCGGGTCGACAACCGGACTCAACGGTTGCCATTGCGGAATCTCGACAGCAGGGGTTTGCGACGGATTTACGGGTGTTGCCGCCGGCGCTGGCCGCGCCGTGTACGTTCCAGGCGGAGCTCCTGTCGCGTCCGCAACCGCCGTCGGGATCCACGCTGCGGATGCCGCTGGTGTGGCCGCGGGCGAGGCCGCGGGGTCGGGGAATGCCGGTGGGACGGCTGCTGTGGCCAGCGGTGCGGTGAGCAGCTGGAGTCCGACGGCGGCCAAGGCGAGGCGGCGCATATAGCCCGGGGCAAATCTGCCGGTGGCTGAGGCGGCGCGGACCTTTCCGCCGCGTTCGAGGAGGGCTGCCGCCACAGCAATGCCAAGCGACATTGCCCACCAGAGAATCACCACCAGGCCTGCCGTGTTCGCAGCGGCACCAAGCTGGTCTTCAAACCCTAAGGACGCGTGATGTGCGGAGGAGACCCTCCAGCGCTGGACCATGGCGCCTCCTGTTGCGGCGAGGAGGAAGCCCAGCAGCAAAATGGCTGCCGCCATCACCACGTCGGCGCGCAGCGCAGGGTGCGGGCTGGATGTCGGAACGTCTGCTGCGGCCATGGTCTGCTGCCTGTCTTTCTTTGATGCCGTTTGATGCTTTTAGAACTAATTTGATGCTGTTTAACTAAGTTTGGATTCGTATAGTGACGTTTGTCTAGGGCTAATTTTCCGGAGTGTGGTTGACCGCTGGCGTGGGCCGTGCGTACCCTGACGCCATGCGCTGGGATTCCCTCTTTGAGGATCTGGAGACCCAAATGGCCGCGGGCGTGCGGCTGGATCTCGACGCGGAAATTATGGAGCGGACGAGGGCGGAAGCGGCAGCCGTGGAGCTCGGTGACCGGCTTCGGGGCTCGGTGGGGCTACAAATACGGGTTCAGCTCGCCTCCGGAACAACGTTCGAGGGAACGTTGATCCACTCGGGAAGTCAGGCGCTCGTGCTGGCTGAACCACAGCATCAAGTGCTGATTCCCTATGACTCGGCGCTTAGCTACCTCGGGCTTGCGCGGTTCGCAGTGCCTGAGCCGTCCAGGGTCCGGCAAAGACTTGGACTGGCCAGCGCCCTGCGCGGCCTGGCGCGGGACCGCGCAGCTCTTGCTGTCCTGCTGACCGGAGGGTCAGCAGGCGAAACGACTCTCCACGGTGTGATCGACAGGGTCGGCCGCGACCACTTCGACCTGGCGGTGACCGGGGAAGGCGAGGACCGCCGGGCGGCCAATGTCCGGCAGTTGGCGACGATTCCCTTCGGCGCCCTCGCCGGAATCAGGTCCGCCCGGTCTCCGGATGACGATCCGCGCGGCTACCCGGCAGCTCGGTGAATCCGGCGTGGCTGCGACGCCGGGTTTCCCCGGCTCAGCGGTTCTTGGACTTTGCTTGTTCGATCATCCGGCCAGCTTCCGCGTAGCGCTCCTCGATGTACTGCTCGAGCATCTTCTCCTCAACACGCCACTGGCCCCGTCCGCCCACCTGAATGGCCTTGAGCTCCCCGCTGCGCACGAGCGAGTACGCAGCCGTGGCGTTGATCTGGAGCTGCTCTGCGACGTCGGCAAGGGTCAGGAATCGGGGCATGATCCCATTTTGCCATCGATGGTCCGTTCCAGGGCCGTTATCCACAGTTTGCACTTCTTTTGCTTCTGCATCTTCCCGTGAGCGCACCAAGGGGCAACAATAATGATGGCCGGGCCGTCACCGGCGGCAATGACGGGGGGAGCGGGCGCATGAGTGCAAGCACGGCAGCCGGCGGTGCGCGGCTGAAGAAGCCGTCCTGGAAAGACCCCAGGCTGATTATTGGCATCCTGCTGGTGCTTGCCTCAGTGGCGGGTGTGATCGCAGTGGTGGGAGCCGCGGACCAAACCGCCGAGGCCTACACCGCGCGGGAAGCGATCGCCGTCGGGGAAACTCTGAGCGCTGACAAGCTGGACCGCGTCAAGGTCCGCCTGGGCGAGGTCGAACAGCACTATCTCACGCCCGCGACCGGCGTGCCGGACGGGCTGGTCGCCGTGCAGAGGATCGGCAAGGACCAATTGCTGCCGCGCGGCAGTTTCGGGAGGCCCGACGGACTGGACCGGAAACCGGTGGCCGTCACTGTCGAGGAGGCCCTGCCGGAGCAAGCGGTTGCAGGTTCCCGGGTCGATGTCTGGGTCGCGCTGCCGGATACCAGGAATGGATTCAGCCAGCCGGCCTTGCTGTTGCCGGGCGCAGAAATCGCCCGGATTACGCCGGGAAGCACCGCGCTGGGGTCCGCACGGTCCACAGTGGTGATGGTGCTGGTGACCGACGGGCAGATGCCGAACCTGCTGGGGGCGCAGGCCAACAAGGCGAAAATATCCGTCGTTTGGAACCCTGGGGGAGGCAAGCGATGAGTATCCCCGTTGTTACTGTCGGGGACTCGCGGGAAGACCTGGTCGGCAGGCTGGAACGCCTCCACGGCCCGGTGTCGGTGGTCCGGCGGTGTACCGAGTTGGCCGAACTGCTGGCCGCCTGCCAGAGCGGACTTGCCCGTGCCGCAGTCGTGGCGCAGGGCAGCGAGGAGCTGACCGCATCGCTTGTCGACCGGCTGTCCGCCGTGGGGGTGGCCGTCGTGGCCCTGACCGACAGCACGGAAGAGATGGCCCGGTTGCAGGGGATCGGGGTGGCCGCCGAACTATCGGGGGTCGGCGCCGCGGCCCTTGCCGGCCGTATCCAGTCCGCTGTCAGCCAACTCACCGGGCGGGACCCGCTGCTCCGGCAAGGTGACAGCTCTGGTCCGCCCGACGCCGGCCGGGCCCCCGAAAGCTCCGGCGGGGGCGCCGTGGACGGCGCCGAAAGATCCGGTGCCGGTAAGGTCATCGCGGTGTGGGGGCCCGCAGGATCGCCGGGCCGGACCATGCTCGCGGTCAATATGGCCGCCGAACTCGCCGCCGCCGGGAAATCCGTGCTGTTGGTGGACGCCGATAGCTATGGCGCCAGTGTCGCGGCCATGCTGGGGCTGCTGGACGAAGCCGCCGGGCTCGCGCAGGCGTGCCGCCTTGCAGACCAAGGCCTGCTGAACCAGGAAGCGCTGCTCCGGATCGCGGCTCCGGTTGTAACGAAGACGGGTAGTTTCCGGGTGCTGACCGGAATCACCCGGGCCGACCGCTGGACCGAACTCCGACCCGCGGCACTTTCCCTGGTGCTGTCCCGGGCCCGGCAGCTTGCAGAAGTCGTAGTCATCGATACCGGGTTCTGCCTGGAGAGCGACGAGGAATTGAGTTTCGATACGATGGCACCTCGCCGCAACGCCGCGACCTTGAGGAGCCTCGAACTTGCGGACATGGTGTTCGCCGTGGGAGCGGCCGACTCGATAGGTGTTCCAAGGCTGGTCCGGGGTTTGGCCGAACTGGAATCCGCCGTCCCGGGCGTGTCCCCGCGCGTGGTGTTGAACAAGGTCCGGCAGTCCGCTGTGGGACGCTTCCCGGAACGGCAACTGCGCGATGCCTGGGAGCGTTTCGGTCCCACGGTCCCGCTGAGTGCCTTTCTGCCAGCTGACCCGGTCGCTACTGATGCGGCGCTGCTGGCGGGATCGCTCCTGCTCGAGGCCGCCCCCGATTCTCCGCTGCGAAGGGGGATCGCCGACCTTGTTTGTGCACCTGTCCAGCGAATTAGCCGATCCTCTGTATTTTCTTCCACAGCGAAGCGGCGACTAAAAGGCTAGGCTCACCATGAGGGCCGCAACGAAGCGGCCATGAACTTTTCTGATGGAGGCGTTTGTCGATGTCGTCTGGGTCCAGCGTGGAGGATCAACCCGTTTCGATCGGTGCCGGGGCAGGCTACCTGAGGGACTACTACGAGCACCTAGCCGAAGAAGATGCCTTGGCTTATCCTGAGGCATTGCTCTCGGAACGGGCGGCGATGCACCGCCAGACGGCGGCCAAACGGCTCCCGGGCACCGCTAACATCACCATCGCCGATGAAGCTGACCGCAGTGTTGTCTACATCGTCACCGACGATATGCCGTTCCTGGTTGATTCGGTGAACGCCGAACTCGTCCGGCAGAACGCCCCCATCCGACTCGTGATTCATCCGCTGTTCGTTGTGACCCGCAACCGGGAAAGCGGCGAACTCGTCAAAGTCTCACGGGTCCCCTCGCACCTGGGCATTTCCAGCGGCGACACCGCCGCGATGCCCAACCTTTCGCACCTGATCGCCCAGGGGGATAACGCCTCCCACATGGAATCATGGATCGCCGTCGAAATTGACCCCGTGGACGAGGAAAAGCGCGCAGCGCTGACAGCGGGAATCGGACGGGTACTCGCCGATGTCCGCGCCGCCGTCGAGGACTGGCCGAAGATGCGGAACCGGGCCCTTCAGATCGCCGACGACCTGGATACGCTCCCCGGTGACGCGCAGATCGCCGAACTCCGCCAGGCCCAGGCGCTGCTCCGCTGGCTGGATGACGGCAATTTCACCTTCCTCGGGTACCGCGAATACGACCTCACGAATGAATCCGGAGAGGACGTCCTGGAACCCCGGGAAGAAAGCGGTCTTGGGCTGCTGCGCAGCGGGGCAGAGACCCCGCACCAGATTCAGCACCTCACGGAGACGGGCCGGAAGAAGGCCCGCGAAAAGCGCGCACTTGTTATCACCAAGGCCAACTCGCGCTCCACGGTCCACCGCTCCGCCTACCTGGACTACATCGGCGTCAAGAGCTTCGATGCTGCCGGCAACGTCAACGGTGAACGCCGCTTCATCGGGCTCTTTGCCACCACTGCCTATGCGGGGTCCGTGCGTGATATCCCGGTGGTGCGCGAGAAGGTCGCCGCAGTACTGAGCGATGCCGGCTTCCCGCCGGATTCACACTCCGGCAAGGACCTCCTGGGCATCCTCGAAACGTACCCCCGCGACGAGCTTTTCCAGATCGAAATACCCGACCTGGCTGCCATTGCCACGGGCATCCAGCGATTGCAGGAACGACGCCGCACCCGGCTGTTCCTGCGGCCGGACCTCTACGGTCGCTTTATGTCCGCTCTTGTGTACCTTCCGCGCGACCGTTACACCACGAACGTCCGCCTGCGCATCGAGAAGGAGCTGCGCGACACTTTCGATGCGGTCTCCATCGATTTCGAGGCGCGGATGACTGAGTCCGCGCTGGCGCGGCTCTTCTTCCGGATCAGGCTCCCGAAGAACTCTGATGTCAGCACCGTCAATAGCGAAGATCTCGAAAAGAGGCTGGTCCGCGCGGCCCGTTCGTGGAGCGAAGGCATCTCCGAGGTCCTGCACACCCGCGCCGACGGGGGCCTCAGGGAGGACGGTGCCAAGGAGCTCGCCGCTGTGTGGGCCGAGGCTTTCCCGGCGAGTTACCGGGTCGACTACGAGGTGGAGGATGCCCTGGAGGACATCGCCCGCTTCGAGAAGTACGGAGCCGGAGCCCAGGACAGCGCGCACGAAGTCCAAGAACAGTCCGGCGTCCACGTCTATCTCCCCGATGGTGCCGGAGCGACCCTTGAAGAGGACGCCCGCGTCAAGCTCTACATGCTCGAGCCCAAAAGCCTGAGCCAAATCCTGCCGTATTTCCACAACCTGGGCTTGGAGGTCCTGGACGAGCGTCCGTTCGAAATCGAGACCGCGGACCACCGTGACTTCTTCCTGTATGACTTGGGCCTGAAGTACCCCGCCGGGGTTGACCCCCTGGAAACGGGGGAGTTGCTCGCGGAGGCCTTCTCTGCTGCCGTGTCCGGTGCCGTGGAATCGGACAGCTTCGACCGGCTGGTGCTTCGCGAAGGGATGCGCTGGCGCCAGGTGGTCGTCCTGCGCGCGTACGCCAAGTACATGCGGCAGATGGGCAACACCAACTCTTACGGATTCCTGGCAGATACGCTGCTGGCTAACCCCGACGTCAACCGCGGGCTCAGTGCACTGTTCGAAGCCCGCTTCGATCCTTCGTTGGGTGAGGACGAACGCCGCAGCCGGCAGGACGAGGTCATCGCCGGATTGGATGCTGCGATCGAGCGGGTCGCAACCCTCGACGCCGACCGCGTGCTGCGGACCTTCAAGAACCTGATCCAGGCGACCCTGCGGACCAACTACTACCAGAACAAGGCCCACCTGAGTTTCAAGCTGAACCCGTCAGCAATTGAAGGCCTGCCGTTCCCGACTCCCATGTTCGAGATCTGGGTCTACTCGCCCCGGGTAGAGGGCGTCCACCTGCGATTCGGCAAGGTGGCCCGCGGCGGCCTGCGCTGGTCGGACCGCCGGGAGGATTTCCGCACCGAGATCCTTGGACTGGTCAAGGCCCAAACGGTCAAAAACGCAGTGATCGTGCCCACCGGCGCCAAAGGCGGGTTCTACGCTAAACAGCTCCCCGACCCCGCGGCGGACCGCAGCGCGTGGATGGCGGAGGGCATCGCAAGCTACAAGACGTTTATCCGCGGTCTCTTGGACATCACGGACAACCTCGTGACAACAACAGCCGGCGAGCAGCTGGTGCCGCCGGCCGACGTCGTACGCCATGACGACGACGATTCCTACCTTGTTGTTGCAGCTGACAAGGGAACTGCGTCATTCTCCGACATCGCCAACGGCCTCGCCGCGGAGTACGGGTACTGGCTTGGTGACGCTTTCGCCTCCGGCGGATCGGTCGGCTACGACCACAAGGCGATGGGCATCACCGCCCGGGGTGCCTGGGAATCCGTTAAGCGGCACTTCAGCGAGCTGGACCTGGACACCCAGTCCGAGCCGTTCACGGTCGTCGGTGTCGGCG
The DNA here is from genome assembly GCF_029960715.1 of Arthrobacter sp. AL05. Taxonomy (NCBI): domain Bacteria; kingdom Bacillati; phylum Actinomycetota; class Actinomycetes; order Micrococcales; family Micrococcaceae; genus Arthrobacter; species Arthrobacter sp. AL05. The sequence goes on along the minus strand of NZ_JASBRC010000004.1, from coordinate 3,440 downwards.
ACATGTCAGGGGACGTGTTCGGCAACGGTATGCTCTTGTCGAAGCATATCCGGCTGCTCGCGGCCTTTGACCACCGGCACATTTTCCTCGATCCGACCCCGGACGAGGCCGTCTCCTTCGCCGAGCGCCAGCGTCTCTTTGAGCTGCCCCGTTCATCCTGGGACGACTACAACAAAACGCTGATCAGCGAAGGTGGCGGAGTTTTTGCCCGCCAGGCAAAGTCGATCGCGGTCTCGGCCCAGGTCCGTTCCGCACTGGGGCTTCCCGACGGGACGACCAGGCTCAGCCCGCCCGAACTGCTGCGAGCGATCCTGCTCGCCCCGGCGGACCTGCTGTATAACGGCGGGATCGGCACCTATGTCAAGGCCGCTACGGAAACCAATGCCGAGGTCGGTGACAAAGCCAACGACTCCATCCGCGTCGATGGCCGTGAACTGCGCGTGAAGGTGGTCGGTGAGGGCGGCAACCTGGGCATGACCCAGCGCGGCCGCATCGAGGCCGCCCTGCAGGGCGTCATCCTGAACAGCGATGCGATCGACAACTCTGCCGGGGTGGACTGCTCCGACCACGAGGTGAACATCAAGATCTTCGTGGACCGGATGGTTGCCGCCGGGAAGCTGGATCCTGCGGAGCGATCGGAGTTCCTGGCCTCGATGACCGACGAAGTCGGCCGGCTCGTCCTTGAGGACAATATCGACCAGAACATCCTGCTGCTCAATGACCGGATGCGGGTCTCCGAATGGAGCCCCAGCTACGAACGCCTGATGGACTGGCTGGAGAAGTCGGCCGACCTCAAGCGTGATCTGGAGGCGCTGCCGACAACGGAGACGTTGCGCGAGCGGCTCGAACAGGGCCAGGGACTGACCTCACCGGAGCTGTCCGTCCTGGCGGCCTACGCCAAAATCGAGCTTGCCTCGGCGCTCCGGGACAGCGACCTCTCCGAGGACCCGTGGTTCCGGTCAACCCTGCGTGCTTATTTCCCGAAGCAGTTGCGTGAGAGGTTCGATGCGGAGCTGGACACCCATCCGCTGCGCCGGGAAATCATCGCGACAGTGGTGGCGAACGACATGATTAACATGGGCGGCATCACCTTTGCCTTCCGTGCCATGGAAGAAACCTCCGCGTCCGAGGCCGCTGTTGCCAAGGCCTTCCTGGCCCTCCGTGAAGTCTATGAACTGGACGTTATGGTCGGGGAGCTCAATGCGTTGCCCGCTTCATTCCCGACGGAGCACTGGAGCACCGTCCATTTGGATATCCGCAGGCTTCTGGACCGGGCCGTGCGGTGGGTCCTGAGCCAAAGCAACGGCTCCCGGCCAATTGCCGAGACCGTGGCCGAGTTCAAGCCGCTGATGGATCCGATGCGTGCGCGCCTGCTGGACTACCTGCGCGGCGGTGACCGTGACCGGGTGGCCGAATGGCTGGAGACGGCCCGCGCGTGGGGCCTGCCGGAGCAACTGGCCCATCGGTGGGCCGAACTGTTCGAAAGCTTTGTGCTGCTCGACATCGCCAAGATCGTCCACGCCAGCCCGGAACCGGTAGAGGACATCGCGCATGTCTACTACGCCCTGTTCAACCACTTCCACGCCGATTCCCTGCTTGAGCGAATCACCAAGCTGCCCCGGCGGGACCGCTGGCAGGCTCTGGCCCGGGCGGCCCTGCGCGACGACCTGTACTCGACCGTTTCGGATATGACGACGGCAGTGCTGGAGGCAACGCCGCGGGGTGTACCGGCAGAGGAGCGGCTTGTGGCCTGGGAGAACCAGAATGCGGAGCAGCTGAGCCGGGCGAAGAGCATGTTTGATGAAGTGAACGCGCTTGAGGCCGATGACATGGCTTCACTGTCGGTAGCATTGAGGCTCTTGAGGTCAATCGTTCGACGCTAGGCAGCCGCCGGCGTTCGACTATGGAGGTGCTGTGGCAATCTTTACGGACCCTATCAGGGAGCATGCTGATTTCGGGCCGGGGGATGCCGAGTGGCTCCACCTGCTCGTCGGGGACTGGCAGATGGTCGCCGACTTGGCGTTCGCTGACCTGGCGCTGTGGTTTCCGCATCCAGAGTTCGGCTACGTGGCACTGGCGCACGTCCGCCCCTCCACCACGCATACGGTGTTCCACGCCGATTTCGTGGGGGAGGGGATCCGTTCGGACCTGTTGCCCCTCGTTGAGAAGGCGTGGGAGAGCCGGACTATCGAGCGCTCCAACGAGACCAACTGGAGCAGCGATACGGCTCTTCGGGTCGAGGCCGTGCCAATGGTCCGCAACGGCCGGACCCTTGCCATCGTCACCACCCACATGGATCTCTCCAGCTCCCGCATGCCGTCGCGGCTGGAGTTGACTTACCGGCAATGCGCTTACGATCTGTTGCGGATGGGAACACTGGGGCTGTGGCCCGATTTCGCCTCGCCCACCGGTTCGCGCCGCGGGGCGCCGCGCGTTGGGGACGGTCTGATCAGGCTCGACGCCGAGGGCATCGTCCAGTACGCGAGCCCCAACGGGGTGTCCGCATTCCGACGGCTGGGAGACGGCGAGTCACTTGAGGGCAGGAGCCTGGCCGAGGTAACCGCAGGTTTGCTGAAGGACCGTCGTCTGGTGGATGAAACCCTTCCGCTGGTCGTCACAGGGCGTATGCCGTGGCGCAGTGAAATCGAGTCCCGCGGGGTCAGTCTGTCCTTGCGGGCGATTCCGCTGCGGGATGAACAGCGGCGCTTCGGCGCCCTCGTGCTCTGCCGCGACGTCAGCGAACTGCGGCGCCGCGAGATGGAGCTCGTGACGAAAGACGCCACGATTCGGGAGATCCACCACCGGGTGAAGAACAACCTGCAGACCGTTGCCGCGCTGCTGCGGATGCAGTCGCGGCGCATGGTCAGCGATGAGGCAAAGCAGGGGCTTGAGCAGGCGATGCGGCGAGTGGCTACGATCGCCCTCGTGCATGAGACGCTGTCCCAGGGCCTGACCCAGAGCGTCGACTTCGACGAACTTATCGGACGCCAGTTCAGGCTCTCGGCTGAGGTGGCGTCGCCGTCGCAGCAGGTGAAGACAGCACGCTCGGGACTGTTTGGTGAGCTGCCGAGCGACTTTGCGACGCCGCTGGCCTTAGTGATCAACGAGTTGGTGACCAACGCCGTTGAACATGGGCTGGAGGGCAGGACCGGAACGGTCTGGCTAATGGCGGACCGCTCCGAGGGCGAGGACGGCGAGGAGCTGCTCACCGTCACGGTAGCGGACGACGGCGTCGGCATCCCCGCTACACCCTATGTGGAGGGCCTCGGTCTGCAGATCGTCCGTACCCTGGTGACGAGCGAACTGGGCGGCAGTATCCAGTGGAAGGCCCGTGACAGCGGCGGGACGGCAGTCGAGATCGTCTTGAGTCTGGCCACGTCCTAGCTGTAATAACCACGGACGTTGGTGACAGGCGGCGTGGATAGGTGACAAAAAGAAGA
>NZ_JASBRC010000049.1:0-1392 GCF_029960715.1 Arthrobacter sp. AL05 | reverse complement strand
GCCGGGGATTTGGTCGCTGGACCCGGTATGACTTTCTCGCCCTGTCACTCATGATCCGGGGGGTGTTGTTGCCGGGTCCGGAGACACACGTTGACTGCTGATAGGGACACGGCCAGCCCCTTTTCCGGGGCGAGGTCTCTTTGTAACGTGGGTGCCAGCATCGGGTGTCATGACTGCGGCCAGACAGCGCGAAGGAGCGCCGGCATGGACGAGGAGATCGCTGTTTTCTGCGGGCTGGACGTTGGAAAATCCGAACACCACGCGACCGCCCTGGACCGGGCGGGAGGACGGATTTTTGATAAGCCTCTGCCGCAGGACGAGGCCCGGCTGCGCGAACTGTTTACCGGGCTGCAGGAGCACGGCACAGTCCTGGTGGTCGTGGACCAGCCCAACACCATCGGCGCACTGCCGATTGCCGTTGCGCGGGACTGCGGCTGCACGGTCGCTTATCTGCCGGGACTGGCGATGCGCAAAGCCGCGGACCTGTATCCGGGCAAGTCCAAAACGGATGCCCGGGACGCGTTCATCATCGCCGAGACGGCACGGGCGATGCCCCACACCCTCAGGGCGGTCGACAGGGACAGCGGAGTGCTCGCAGCGTTGAAGGTCCTGTCCGGATTCGACGCCGACCTGACCCATGAATGCACCCGGGCGATCAACCGGCTGCGGTCCCTGCTGTTGCAGATCTTCCCTGCCCTGGAGCGGGTTTTCCCCGGCACCGTCCTGACTCGTGCACTCGTCCTGGAGCTGTTCATCAAATATGCGGGACCGGCCGGTCTGCGGGCAGCCGGACGCGGCCACGTGCTGCGCTGGGCCCGGAACCACAGCCGCAAAGACCCCTCCGGGCTCATCGACGCGGTCTTCATGGCCCTGGGCGAGCAGAGTGTCACTGTGATCGGCACCGAAGCCGTTGAACTGGTGATCCCACGCGTGGCAGGCCAGATCAAGGAACTCAAACACCAGCGGGCCATCGTGGCCGCCGAGGTCGAAAGGCTCCTGGACGATTTCCCTCTTTCCACGGTCTTGATGTCCATGCCGGGAGTCGGTATCAAGACCGCAGCGACCATACTCCTGAGCATCGGAGACGCCAGCGCTTTCGCCTCAGCCGCTCACCTCGCCGCCTACGCCGGCATTGCACCCGTGACGCGGCGATCCGGCACCTCGATCCGCGGCGAGTTCCCCGCACGATCGGGCAACAAACAGCTCAAGAACGCGCTCTTCAGATCCGCCTGGATCGCCAGCTGCCACCACCCGGCGTCCAAGGCCTACTACGGGAGGAAACGCGACCAGGGCAAAAAGCACAACGCCGCCGTCATCTGCCTCGCCCGCCGTCGCTGCGACGTCATCTACGCCATGCTCAAACACGGCACCTTCTACGAAGAGAAACCCGCC
>NZ_JASBRC010000048.1:0-1557 GCF_029960715.1 Arthrobacter sp. AL05 | reverse complement strand
GGTCGCTCGGAGCGGATCCGCGGCAACGAGGTGAAGTTGTGCCGCGGCGGCGGGCAGGAGGTGGCCCACTCCAGAGAGGCGCCAAAGCCCCACGGATCGTCCACTTCGACGCGTTCGTTGCTGCGCCAGGTGATGTAGACGTTCCAGAAGAACGGGATCAGCGACGCGCCAAGCAGGAACGAGGAGTAGGTGGAGAACTGGTTCATCCAGGTGAAGTTATCCTGCGGCATGTAGTCCGCATAGCGGCGCGGCATACCCTCCACGCCGAGCCAGTGCTGGATCAGGAAGGTGCCGTGGAAGCCCAGGAACAGCATCCAAAAATGGATCTTGCCGAGGCGTTCGTTGAGCATCTTCCCGGTGAACTTCGGCCACCAGAAATAGAACCCGGCGAACATCGCGAACACCACGGTGCCGAAGACCACGTAGTGGAAGTGAGCCACCACAAAGTAGGAATCGGAGACATGGAAGTCCAGCGGCGGCGAAGCCAGGATGATGCCGGTCAGGCCGCCGAACAGGAAGGTCGCCAGGAAGCCCAGGCTCCACAACATCGGCGTCTCAAAGGTAATCGATCCCCGCCACATGGTGCCGATCCAGTTGAAGAACTTCACCCCGGTCGGAACGGCAATCAACATGGTCATAAATGAGAAGAACGGCAGCAGCACCGAGCCGGTCACGTACATGTGGTGCGCCCACACGGTCACGGACAGCGCGGCAATGGAAATCGTTGCATAGACCAGGCCCTTGTAGCCGAAGATCGGCTTGCGGCTGAAGACCGGGAAAATCTCCGTGACGATGCCGAAGAACGGCAGGGCAATGATGTAAACCTCGGGGTGGCCGAAGAACCAGAACAGGTGCTGCCAGAGGACCGCGCCGCCGTTCTCCGGATCAAAAATATGCGCCCCGAAGCGGCGGTCAGCACCGAGCGCGAACAACGCCGCGGCCAGCGGCGGGAACGCCATCAGCACCAGGATCGCCGTCACCAGGATGTTCCAGGTGAAAATCGGCATCCGCCACATGGTCATACCCGGGGCACGCATGCAAATAACCGTGGTGATGAAGTTCACCGCGCCAAGGATGGTACCGAAACCGGACAGCGCCAGGCCAAAGACCCAGAGGTCACCGCCCACACCGGGGCTGAAGGTCGTGTTGGACAACGGCGCATAAGCAAACCAGCCAAACGACGCCGCACCCTGCGGAGTGATGAACCCGGACACGGCGATAGTGGAGCCGAAGAGGAAAAACCAGAAGGCCAGCGCGTTCAGCCGCGGGAAGGCGACGTCGGGGGCACCGATCTGCAGCGGCATAATCACGTTCGCGAAGCCCGCGAACAGCGGCGTCGCGAACATCAGCAGCATCACCGTGCCGTGCATCGTGAAGAGCTGGTTGTACTGCTCCTTGGTCTGCAGGATCTGCATACCCGGTTCGAACAGCTCGGCACGGATCAACAGCGCCATCACACCGCCGAAGCAAAAGAACACAAAAGAGGCAATCAGGTACATGTACCCGATGGTCTTATGGTCAGTCGAGGTGATCCAGTTGACGACAATGCGTCCCTTG
>NZ_JASBRC010000047.1:0-1652 GCF_029960715.1 Arthrobacter sp. AL05 | reverse complement strand
CGCACCGGGCGGGCGGTCATGCAGCCCTGCAGGAAGGCCGGCCAGCGGAAGAACCGGGTCCCCGGAATGATCAACATTTCCGAACGTCCCCCCGAAGTTCAGGACCGGGCCGTGCCCGGGCATTGGGAATCTCAATGCTGTTGTCAAGCAGCCTGGACGCAAATGGTGGGGGCCGTCTCGCTCACGGTATTCGGTGTGGTCGCGGAGCATGGCCCAGATGACGTTGATGCGGCGTCGGGCGAGTGCGATGAGCGCCTGTTTGTGGGACTTTCCCTCGTCGCGTTTCCGGTCGTAGTAGGTTCTGGAGGCGGGGCTGTTTTTCAGGCTTGAGAGCGCGGCGAGGTAACAGGTTCGGAGGAGTCTGCGGTTGAAGCGGCGCGGCCGGTGCAAGTTTCCGCTGATCCGTCCCGAATCACGTGGGACCGGAGCCAGGCCGGCGACGCTGGCGAGCCGGTCTACAGAGTCGAATCCGTCCAGGTTGCCGCCGATGTTCGCGAGAAAGGTTGCGGCGAGTACGGGTCCGAATCCTGGCATACTCAGCAAAACATCGGCGCTGTCGTGCTGCCCGAAGAGATCCGTGATCTGGGCATCAACATCGGCGATCTCTACATCGGTTGCGTGGATCTGCTCGGCCAGCCGGACCACGAGGGCCGAGCCCATGGACTGGGCTCGCAGGACGGTGGACTGGGCATTCGCGGCGGCTACGGCTTTTTCAGCCATCTTGGCGCTATTCCGACAGCCGCGTTTCCTGAGCCATCCGGCGAGTCGGGCCAGTCCCATCCGGCGGATACCCTCAGGGGTCTGGTAGCCGCTCAGAAGGGTCAGAGGAGCCTTCTTGGAGTAGTCGAAGGCCCGCTCGAGTGCGGGGAAGTATTCCAACAAGGTGGCCCGGAGCCGGTTGATCGCCCGGACACGGTCACAGACCAAATCGGTGCGGCGGGCAGTGAGCATCCGCAGGTCCACACTGATCTGGTCCGCACTGCGAACGGGTTGCAGGTCGGTGCGCATGCGTGCCTGATCCGCGATGATCCTGGCATCTTTCGCGTCGGTCTTTCCATCCCCACGATACGTCGCTGCGGCGTGATGCACGATCCGCCCAGGGATATAGAGCAGGTGCTGAGCGTGTGCTGCCAGCAGCTCTATCAGGAGCGCTGCGCCGCCGGCGTTTAGATCCGTAGCCCAGCAGATCTCACCACCGGCCGCGCTCTCCGCGACCGCGGCGATGAGCTCGAGCAGCGCGGTTTCGTCATTCTCAACCCGTCTCGACAGCAGCACCGTCCCGGACTGATCGATCACAACGCAATGATGGGCGCTCTTGCCCGAGTCGATTCCTGCCCACACGTCCGGCATGTCTTTCGGTCCCTTCGATCAGCTCCAATTTGTTGGTCCCTGTCGATAACCACGCCGGCACGTCCTTACCCAACGATCAATGTCGTAAGTCTCAATCAGCGGTCGAGTCATCGGCGGGCAGCGGGCGGCCATTCCCAGTGAGCCGTCCAAGCGGCAGGGAGATCTGGGCCATACCCGCCACCCGAGGGTGATCCAAACACTACGACAGCTCCGAAATCACCCACAACAAAATCGTAAGGAGGGCGATCTCATCATCGGCAAAGGGAATCAGTCCGCGATTGGAACGCTGGTCGAGCGGACCA
>NZ_JASBRC010000046.1:0-1976 GCF_029960715.1 Arthrobacter sp. AL05 | reverse complement strand
AACAACACCCATCCGCTAAGTGTTGCAATCACCGCGAGAACCCAAGGATCCCTCACCGGACAACCCGCATGGTTCCCGAGTTGCTAGCTGAACTCTGCGAGGACTACATGTGCTATTCCGATGCTGCGGGAGAACTGATGCCTCGCGGCGGCCGCCATCCCTCCTGTGTCCTGATTGCCTTTTGAATACGCAAGGTGATCTCTCGCAACTGGCGTCTTTGAGCGGCCGTTAGCGGGTCAAGGACCAGCCTTCTGACGGTGTCGACATGACTCGGAGTTGCCTCATTGATCACCTTGCGGCCGGCGTCGGTGAGAGTTGCTCGGGTGGATCTCCCGTCCCTGGGGTCCTGGGAGCGCCGAACCCAGCCCCGGCCTTCCAGCCGTGACACTGCGCGAGACAGTCGCGACAGAGAGCTGTTGGCAAAGCCGGCCAGATCACTCATGCGAAGTGTCCGATCAGCTGCGTCAGCCAATGCGAAGAGGATGCCGTACTCGAAGTGTGTTAGGTCAAAATCTTGCACCAACGGCGCATCGAGCGCAGGCGGCAACCACTCCAAAACGGTAGCCAGTCCCGCCCATGTCTCAAGGTCCTCACCGGCTAGTTCTACTGGAGGGCTGCTATCAGTCATACGACCAGAGTACGAGATACAGCCGGGTTTAGCTGCACATTTAGTTGACTGAGCAATCATTTACTTGTAGCATTTGGTTTCCCAAGCAAGTAAAAAATGTGAGGCAACACAATCATGGACATGCAGTTAGCGGCCAATCGGGCCTTCATTAGCGGCGCTACCCAGGGCATTGGCTACTCGATTGCGAAGGCGCTGCTTCGAGAGGGCGTGTCTGTCATCATCAACGGGCGCGATGAGAGCCGGGTCGAAAGCGCGGTGGGCAAACTTAGGGCAGAGGTGCCCGGCGCGATCGTCTCAGGCATTGCTGCTGACTTTCGCAACCCTGCGGAGGTACAGCACCTGCTGGGTTCGCTCGAGGACATCGACATCCTCGTGAACAATGTCGGACTCTTCGAAGTGAAACCCTTCGGGGAAATCTCCGATGATGACTGGGGGCGCTACTTCGATGTGAACGTTATGAGTGGCGTGCGGCTGTCACGCGCAGTACTTCCCAAAATGGTGGACGCCGGATGGGGCCGGATCATATTCATCGGCAGCGAATCGGGAGTAAACATCCCTGCCGACATGACCCACTACGGCGTGACCAAGGCAGGACTACTCGCCTTGAGCAACGGACTTGCCAAGCTCACCCGTGGTACCGGCGTTACGGTCAATACAATCCTTGGCGGACCCACCTATTCAGACGGCGTCGCCGAAACAATCGAGCAAATTGCGAAGACGCAGCAGCTCGCGACAAGTGAACTCAAGGCGGCCATCATCGGTGGAAATCAGACCTCGCTCCTCGAGCGGTTCATAGAGCCTGAAGAAATCGCAAACCTGGCAGTCTTCCTCGCAAGCCCACTCTCATCGGCAACAAACGGGGCCGCCATGCGCGCAGATGGAGGCGTACTCACTTCGATGCTCTGACGAACACGGTCATGCAACGACGAGTCGAGGCCCGCAAGGGGATCCTTGGGTTCTTGCGGTGATTGCAACACTTAGCGGATGGGTGTTGTTATGGCGGGGTATTCGATTTATGTAAGACCGGATCTTCTGCAGCTGTTTTGGGCTGGGATGCAGGCCGGTGATTTCATCACTGACGCTGTTGTGCCGATCAATACGAGCAGGCGGACTGGGCGCCGGGTCCTGGCCGAGGCCGGGGGTGTCAGGCCACGCCGCGGCAGGGATCTGAAGGGCAGGTGCCTGACTTTCGCCCAGTGTGAGGAGATCGCGGTGATGCGCGCCCAGGGATACTCGCTGCGCCGGATCGGGGCCGTGGTCGGCAGATCTGCCTCGACGGTGTCCAGGGAGCTTCGGCGCAATTCGGTGGCCGGGTTGCCTTACCGGGCGACGTCGGCCCATGCTCTGG
>NZ_JASBRC010000045.1:0-2305 GCF_029960715.1 Arthrobacter sp. AL05 | reverse complement strand
GCAGGCGGTATTTTTCGATTGCCTGGGCGGGTGCTTGGGCGTCTACTTCGCCGCGGCGGGCGAGCATCTGCAGGGAACGGACGACCACTGAGTGGATGTCGTTCTTGAAGAAGCGTCGTGCTGCGGCGCGGGTGTCGGAGAAGCCGAAGCCGTCCGCGCCTAGGGAGGCGAACTCGTTCGGGATGAACTGGCGGATCTGGTCGGGCACGGCTTTCATGTAGTCGGTCACGGCGACGATCGGTCCGGTGGCGCCGGCGAGTTGTTCGGTGACGAACGGGACGCGTGCGGGCTTGCCTGGGTTCAGGAACGCATCTTCCTCAGCGGCCATGGCATCGCGGCGCAGTTCGGTCCAGGACGTCACGGACCAGACGTCGGCGGAGACGCCCCAGTCCTCGGCGAGGACTTTCTGGGCTTCCAGGGCCCACGGGACGGACACGCCGGAGGCGAGGATCTGCGTGCGCGGGCCATCGATCTTGGCCGGCGCGAGCAGGTAGATGCCCTTGATGATGCCCTCGACGTCCAGTTCCGCCGGTGCTGCCGGCTGGGAGATCGGCTCGTTGTAAACGGTGATGTAGTACATCACGTTCCGTGACGGGTCGTTATCCGCCGGCCCCGGACCGTACATCCGGTTCAGGCCATCGCGCATGATCACGCCGATCTCGTACCCGTAGGCCGGATCGTAGGTCATCACGGCCGGGTTGGTCGCGGCCAGGACCGGGGAGTGGCCATCGGCGTGCTGCAGGCCTTCACCGGTCAGGGTGGTGCGGCCGGCCGTGGCGCCGATGATGAACCCGCGGGTCATCTGGTCCGCGGCGGCCCAGAACGAATCCCCGGTCCGCTGGAAACCGAACATCGAGTAGAAGACGTAGATCGGGATCAGCGGCTCCCCGTGGGTGGCGTAGGAGGTGCCCGCGGCGGTGAACGCCGCGACGGAACCGGCCTCGTTGATGCCGGCGTGCACGATCTGCCCGGAGATGGACTCCTTGTACGCCAGGACCAGTTCACGGTCCACGGAGAGGTAGTTCTGCCCGTTCGGGTTGTAGATCTTCGCGGTCGGGAAGAACGCGTCCATCCCGAAGGTCCGGGCCTCGTCCGGGATGATCGGAACGATCCGGGCACCGAACTCCTTATCCCGCATCAGGTCCTTCAGGAGCCGGACGAAGGCCATGGTCGTGGCCGCCAGCTGCTTGCCGGAGCCGCGGTTGGCGACTTCGTAGACCTTCTCCTGCGGCAGGGTGACCTCGGTGTGCTTGGAGCGGCGTTCGGGAACGAAGCCGCCGAGCGCGGCCCGGCGTTCCATCAGGTACTTGATCTCCGGGGAGTCCATGCCGGGGTGGTAGTACGGGGGCCGGTAGAGGTCCCCTTCGAGCTGGTCGTCCGTGATCGGGATACGCAGGTGGTCCCGGAAAGCCTTCAGGTCCGCGAGGGTGAGTTTCTTCATCTGGTGCGTGGCGTTGCGGCCCTCGAAGTGGGTACCCAGGCCGTAGCCCTTGACCGTGTGGGCCAGGATAACGGTGGGTTTGCCCTTGAACTCGGTCGCGGCCTTGTACGCGGCGTAGACCTTGTTGTAGTCGTGGCCGCCGCGCTTGAGGTTCCAGATCTGGTCATCGGTGAGGTCCTGGACCATTTCCTTGGTCTGCGGAGTCTGGCCGAAGAAGTGCTCCCGGACAAACGCACCGGACTCGGCCTTGTACGTCTGGTAATCGCCGTCGACGGTTTCGTTCATGATCTTCACCAGCGAACCGTCCTCGTCCTTGGCCAGGAGGTCATCCCACTCCCGGCCCCAAACGACCTTGATCACGTTCCAGCCCGCGCCGCGGAAGAATGCCTCGAGTTCCTGCATGATCTTGCCGTTGCCCCGCACGGGCCCGTCGAGGCGCTGGAGGTTGCAGTTGATCACGAAGTTCAGGTTATCGAGCTTGTCGTTCGCGGCGAGCTGGAGCAGGCCCCGGGACTCCGGCTCGTCCATTTCCCCATCACCCAGGAACGCCCAGACCTGCTGGTCCGAGGTGTCCTTGATACCGCGGTTGGCCAGATACCGGTTGGACTGCGCCTGATAAATCGCGTTCATCGGCCCGATGCCCATCGAAACCGTGGGGAATTCCCAGAACTCCGGCATCAACCGAGGATGCGGGTACGAGGAAAGCGCGTGGCCCTCCTTGGATTTCTCCTGCCGGAAACCGTCCAGGTCCTCCTCGGACAACCGGCCTTCCATAAACGCCCGGGCATACATCCCGGGAGAGGCATGGCCCTGGAAAAAGACCTGGTCACCGCCGCCGGGATGATCCTTACCGCGGAAGAAATG
>NZ_JASBRC010000044.1:0-2628 GCF_029960715.1 Arthrobacter sp. AL05 | reverse complement strand
ACCCGGCTCAGCCGGGAAACCGCCGCCCATCAATCCACGCCAAGAGCTCGACGGCCAGCCCGCCGCCAACCGCGGCTATGACGGCTGCCCACAACATGTCGGCCGGAGGCAAGGCCAGGTGGAAGAAGTCCTGGGCCAGTGGCACGTTGAGCAGGAGCACTAGGCCGGCACACATCCCCAGTAGCACTGCCAGCTTCCTGGCATCGAGCGGGCGGGAGACCACCGCGAGAATCCACAACCCGATCACCGCGAGGGTAAGGACCGACGCCGACTGCAGCGACTCCGGAGCGGCCCCGGCAGCCCCGAGGGAACCCGCGTACAGGTTCAAGCCCAGCAGCGAGGCGGCGACGACGAGTCCGGCGGGGATGGAGAACGACAAAGACCTTCGAAGGAACCCCGGCCGGTAGCGGCGGCGATTGGCCATCAGCGCTAGAAAGAATGAGGGGATCCCGATCGTGAGGCCGTCGGTGAAAGACAATTGTCGCGGCAGGAAGGGAAACTGCAGATTAAGGAGGCCGAAGCCGACCGCGATCGCGATCGAATAGGCCGTCTTGCTGAGGAACAACTTCGACACACGCTCAACGTTGGCGATCACCCGGCGGCCCTCGGCCACCACACCGGGCAGCCGGTCGAAGCGTCCGTCCAGCAGCACCAGCCGGGCCACGGCCTTTGTGGCAGGCGCGGCGGAGTTCATTGCTATGCCAAGGTCTGCCTCTTTTAGCGCCAGCACGTCGTTGACACCGTCGCCGGTCATCGCGACTGTATGGCCGCGGCGCTGAAGTGCTGCCACCATATCCTTTTTCTGCTTTGGACTGACCCGGCCGAAGACGTTATTGCCCTCCATGACCTCTTCCAGCAGCGCCGGGTGGTCGGGGAGCTGCCGGGCATCGTAGCCCTCCCCGACGTCCAGGCCCACGGAGCGCGCAATCGCAGCGACCGTCCGGGGATCGTCCCCCGAGATGATCTTCAGTTCAACACCCTCGTTGCGGAAGTAGTCCAGCGTCTGTCGGGCATCGGCGCGGATCTGTTCCCGAAACGTGAGCACAACGACGGGTTTCACCCGTGCCGGCAGTGTTGCGTCCTTGGCAGTCATGGCGGTGCCGTCCGCGTAAGCCAGGACGACGGTCCGCAACCCGGAAGCGGCGAGCCGTCCGGCCTTGCCCAGGGCGTCCTCGGTCGACGGCGCCGCGCTGCCGCCGCCGGAGCTGTCGGCCAGCACAATTTCCGGGGCGCCCAGGATCCAGGAGCACGGGCTTGTCCCTCCGCCGTCGAACGTCACGGAACTCCACTTCCGTGCGGAAGAGAACGGGACCGACGAGACCGCCGGCGTTCCGCCGTTGTGCTCAAAATCCGACTCCAGGCAGCGCGACGTCGCGTTTGCCTCCGGATCCGCAGCGAACCAGCCCAGGGCGTGCTCCCACCCGGGTTCAGCGGATCCGGCCAGCTCGTGAACGCCGTCGAAGATGATGCTGCCTTCGGTGAGTGTCCCGGTCTTGTCCAGGCAGAGGACATCAACGCGCGCCAGGCCCTCGACCGCGGCCAGTTCCTGGATAAGAACCTTGTTGCCCGCCATCCGGACGCCGCCGACGGCGAAAGCAACGCTCGATAGCAGCACCAGTCCCAGCGGAACCATGGCGATGACGCTTGCAATCACCCCCACCAGGGCGGAGGTCCAGGCCCCACTGGCGATGGCGGCTTCCCAGCCGCCCCTCGACTGCATTTCACCGTTGGCAACGATGAGGGCAACCGGCAGCAGCGCCCAGGTCAGCCAGCGCAGGATCCGGTTGAGGCTGTTGCGGATCTCAGAGTTGACCAGCGAGAACCGCTTCGCATCGGCGGCGAGCCTGCTGGAAAAGGACTCAGCGCCCACCCGGACCACCCGCGCCGTACCGCGTCCGGCGACAATGATCGAGCCGGAGAGTACTTCAGTCCCCGCGTCCTTGTCCACGGGGTCCGACTCCCCGGTGAGGAGGGATTCATCGGACTCCAGCCCCCCGCTCTCAAGGACTGACGCATCGGCTGTGACCTGGTCGCCGGCCCGCAGGACCAGGACATCGTCAAGTACGACGTCGGCAGTCGGGATCTCCTGCACCGTACCGTCGCGCAGTACCCGGGCCAGGGGGGCCTCGAGGACGGCAAGGCGGTCCAGGGACCGTTTGGCGCGATACTCCTGCACAACACCGATGACGGCGTTGCCGGCAGCAGCCAGCCCAAAAAGAGCGTCCTGCCAGCTCCCCAGCAGGAGCAGGAGAATAAAGCTTGTGCCCACGATCGCATTGAAAAGGGTCAGCACGTTTGCGCGGACGATTTCCCAGAGGCTGCGGCTGGTTGCGTCCGGCAGACGGTTGTCGAGGCCGCTGCTCATCCGGGAGGCTACGTCGCCACGGGAGAGGCCACTGGCGGCCGGTCCGGACACACGACGATGGAGCATGCCTGGTCCTTGGCGCCGGTGTTCTGCCATCATCTCCTGATCGTAACTGCAGGTGCCCCGGTTTGAGGTGACGGAGCACACAGGTAGCGGGTTTGGCCGAGGTGGGCTGTTGGCCCCTGGCGGGGCGTCTGTTTTTGGTGTGGTGGCGGGGTTTTTGGGGGTGTGGGGGTGGTGTGGGGGGTGGATTTGTGTGGGGG
>NZ_JASBRC010000043.1:0-3367 GCF_029960715.1 Arthrobacter sp. AL05 | reverse complement strand
CTATGCCGAGCCCGTGACTATGCCGAGGCATTCGGTGGTGGCCGGTAAAGCCGTTGATGGTGCGGCGTTTCAGGCCGTGATGGACGTTCTCGTATCGGCATAGTCCCCGGGGGTGGAGCCTGTTCATGGGAGCAACCGTGCTTCCGTGAAGGAGGCGAAGTGCAGTGTCGGGAACGAGAAGGAAAGCTGGCCAGCTGTGGCCGCACGTCGAGGGTTACCGGGAGTGGTTGACGCGGCGGGGTTACACGCCGGGCACGGTCCGGAACATGTTGAAGGATTTAGGCCAGGTCGGGCTCTGGCTTTCTGCCGAGGGGCTCAACACTGAGGATCTGAACGAGGAACGCGCGGCCGAGTTCCAATCTGCCCGGCGAAACGCTGGCCGGAGCGGGAGCCCAGGTCCCCGTGCTCTGGTTCCGCTGATGAGCTACCTGCGGGAGTCGGGCGCCGTCCCCGTAAGAGCGCCTTTGGTGACACCGTTGGGTGCGCTTCTGGGCTCGTACCGGTCGTGGATGATCCAGGAGCGGGGGCTGGCGCTGACCACTGTGCTTCGTTATGAGAACACTGCCCGGCGCTTCCTTCAGGAGTCTTCTGTCGGTGGCGTGTTCGCTCCGGAGGCTCTGACCGGGGCGGACATCAATGCGTTCCTGCTGCGGGAATTCGCCCGGGTGTCTGCGGGGTCGGCGAAGGGACGGGTGGCCGAGCTGCGTTCGATCCTGCGCTTCCTCTATCTGCATGACATGACCGGGTTGAGTCTGGGTGCGTCGGTTCCTGCGGTGGGTGGATGGCGCTTCGCGGCTCTGCCCCCTGCCGGGTTGTCCGCGGCGGACGTGCAGCTTTTGCTCGACAGCGTTGACCGCAGCACGCTGGTTGGGGTCAGGGACTTCGCGATCGTGATGCTGGTGTCGCGGTTGGGGTTACGGTCCGTCGAGGTCGCACGCATGGAATTGCGGGACGTGGACTGGCGGTCCGGGGAACTCATGGTCCGGGGCAAAGCGCGCAGGCAAGACCGGTTGCCGTTGCCGGCCGAGGTCGGCGAAGCGCTGGTAGCCTACCTCTGCTCTGGTCGGAATCCTGCGGATGCCGTCCATGTATTCCTGACCTGCCGGGCACCCCGCGGGCCGATCCGCGCTGATCTGGTTGGCGATGTTGTCGAGCGGGCCTGCAAACGTGCAGGCCTGCCCGACGTCGGACCGCACGGGCTGAGGCACGCCCTGGCCGGTGAACTCCTCCGCCAGGGCGCCGGCCTGATGGCGATCAGCCAGGTCCTGCGCCATCAGGATCTGGCCACGACCGCCCTCTATGCCAAGGTTGATTTGGTCGCGCTGCGCCAGGTGGCCCAGCCGTGGCCGGGGCTTCTGCGGTGAGTGCGTTGGAGCAGGATCTCGCGGGTTACCTGCAACTGCGTCGTTCGCTCGGACACGAAATGGCCGAGGCCCGTTGGTTGCTGCCAGGCTTCGTGGCTTTTCTGGACACCCGCGGAGCGTCCACGGTGACCATAGAAGCGGCACTGGACTGGGCGCAGCAATCCCCGACAGGCCAGCCGACGACCGTGGGGCCGCGACGGATGACGGCAGCCCGCGGGTTCGCCCGCTACCTGACCGGCATTTACCCCGGCACGGAGATCCCGCCGCTGGGTCTGATGCCGCACCGGCAAAGATGGCGCCGACCGTTCATCTACTCCACAGCCGACATCGAGGCACTGATGAACCAGGCCCGCGTCTTGATCCGATCGCCGCTGCGGGCCGCGACCTACGAGACCCTGGTTGGCCTGCTGGCAGCGGGTGGTCTGCGGATCGGCGAGGCAATCAAGCTTGACCGCAGCGACATCGACTGGACCGGGAGCGTGCTGCTGATCCGCGAATCCAAATTCGGCAAATCCCGGCTGGTTCCACTCCACAGCACTGCCATGGAAGCACTGAGCGCCTACGCCCAACTCCGCGACGAGCTCGAACCCCGACCGAAGGAGCCAAGCTTCTTCGTGTCCCAGACGCACAAACGCCTCTGCTACGCGGCCGTATGCCCGACATTCCGGCATCTGGTCGATGCCGCCGGTATCGGGACCGGGGCACCCTCGGCTCCGCGGCTTCACGATCTCCGGCACACGTTCGCGGTCCGAACCCTGCTCGGCTGGTATCGCACCGGCGAGGACGTGCAGGCGAAACTCCCATGGCTATCGACCTACCTCGGCCACCGCGAACCGGCATCCACCTACTGGTATCTTTCGGCTGCGCCGGAACTGCTCGCCCTGGCCGCGGCACGCCAGAATACCGGCTGGACGGCGGTGCGATCATGACGCTGATCGCACCCACACTGCAGATGTTCTTCACCGACCGGCTCACCCAACAGCGCCAAGCCAGCCCGCGGACCATCGCCGCCTACCGCGACGCCCTGAAGCTGCTCCTGGAGTTCATCCACGCACGGACCGGCAAGTCGCCATCACAACTGGACTGGGACGACCTGAACGCGACCACAATCTCAGGATTCCTTACCCACTTGGAGAATGAACGGCACAACAGCGTCAGAACCCGCAACGTCCGCCTGACAGCCATCCGCTCACTTTTCTCCTACGCCGCGTTGCGTCATCCCGAGCATGCGCTGCTGATCCAGCGTGTCCTCGCCATCCCGCCGAAGCGGTTCGACAAGCGCACAGTGACATTCCTGACCGCACCCGAGATCGACGCCCTCGTCGCGGCCCCGGACCAGTCCAGATGGGAAGGACGGCGCGACAGGGCCCTGATGCTCCTCGCCATCCAGACCGGACTGCGGGTCTCCGAACTCACAGGCCTGAACTGCACCGATGTCACGCTGGGCGCCGGCGCGAACGTCCGATGCGAAGGCAAAGGACGCAAACAACGCGCCGTTCCAATCACCACTCCCGTCGAAGGACTGCTGCGTTCCTGGCTGGCCGAACGAGCCGGAAAACCCCACGAGCCAGTGTTCCCGACCCGCACCGGGCGGCGGCTCAGCCGCGACGCCGTCGCGCTGCGGGTCAGCACCCACGCAGCGACCGCTGCCCGAACATGTCCGTCGCTATCGGGCAAGAAAATCCACCCTCACGTGTTTCGTCACAGCTGCGCGATGACCTTGCTCCAAGCCGGGGTCGACACCTCGGTGATCGCCCTCTGGCTCGGCCACGCCGGAGTCCGTTCCACCGACGCCTACGTCCACGCCGACATCACCATCAAGGAGAAAGCCCTCGCCCTCACCACCCCGGCATCCGCCAGCCCTGGCCGATACCACCCACCAGACAAGATCCTCGCGTTCCTCGAGAGCCTGTAACTATGCCGACCCGCGACCGGCCCGGACCCCGCACACCAGCCCGACCTGGCGGACACCTCGGCATAGTCGCGGGCTCGGCATAGATCGA
>NZ_JASBRC010000042.1:0-3475 GCF_029960715.1 Arthrobacter sp. AL05 | reverse complement strand
GTCGGCATCGCCAAAATCACCGTCAACACCAAGTAACACCCACCCGCAAAAGCCGGACGCCACGGACCCCAGGGTCTGTGGCGTTTCGGTTCCAGGAAAGGGCGGCCCTGGCGGCCACGGAACGGTTAAAGGGATCAGATATGCAAAAGCCTGACGGGCAGAAGCTCACCGAGGCGCTGGCGGCAAAGTTTGCCTCGCCCACACGCAGCACACGCCTGACCGTTGTTCTGGGCCGCTGGCTCGGGATTACCTTCACCGTTTGCTTCCTCACCGGCCTCTTCAGCCACGGACTCCAAAATCCGCCGGCGTGGATGTTCTTTCCTACCAGCCCGGTATGGATCTACCAGCTCACCCAGGGACTGCACGTAACGTCAGGGATTGCCGCGATTCCGCTGCTGCTGGCAAAACTGTGGTCGGTCTTCCCCGAGCTGCTGGCTTGGCCCCCGGTGAAGTCGGTGGTGCACGGCCTTGAACGGGCCTCCATTGCCCTATTTGTCGCGTCCTCGCTGGTGCAGCTGGCCACCGGGCTGATCAATACATACAAATGGTATCCGTGGCCGTTCCCGTTCCGGGAGACACACTACTGGCTGGCATGGGTCATCTGGGGCTCGCTCCTGCTGCACATTGCCCTCAAGCTCCCGGTCATCGCCGCCCACTGGCGCAGCAAGCGTGCGCAAGAGACCGCCGTCGTGGAATCGGCTGCACCCGCCGTCGCTGGAGTCTTGGAGTCAACTCCCGAGCCCGGCACATCCGGACCGGGCCGCTGGACCCGGCGTGCATTCCTCACTGCTGTTACCGGCGCGACCGGAGCCGTGGTGGTTACAACGGCGGGACAGTCCTTTTCCTGGCTGGCACCAGCGAACTTCTTTGCCCCGCGCAAAATGGGTACCGGCCCCCAAGGCGTGCCCGTGAATCGAACTGCCGGCGATGCCAAGGTCGCCGGCCTGGCGATGTCCCCGAAGTGGGCGCTGATGGTCAAGTCTGCTGATTCCACACGTTCCTTCACCCTCGATGAGCTTAGGGCGATGCCCCAGCACACCCACGAGTTGCCCATCGCATGTGTGGAGGGGTGGAGTCAGTTGGCCCAGTGGCGGGGCGTGCGCGTCCAGGACCTGGTAGCGGCCGTCGGCGCCCCCGCGGGATCCCGGCTTCGGTTCACCAGCCTGGAGCCGGAGGGCGCCTACCGCACCATGACCATGCCTGCCGAGTACACGCAGGACGAGAAGACCTTGGTGGCCCTGGAGCTGAATGGGTCCGTGCTTGACCTGGACCATGGCTATCCCGCCAGAATCATCGCCCCCGGCCGTCCCGGAGTCCTGCAGACCAAGTGGCTGCAGAGTATGGAGATCCTGTGAAACGTGCAACTGCTTTCAAAACCGTCCGGGCCGGGCTGGGCATGGCGGGCTTGGGCATCATTGCCTACGGGCTGCTGGGGCTGCCAACCCAGCTGGGTCCGGCGCAGCTGGTCGGCCTGCTGACGTGGATGGCCGTTGCCGTGCTCATCCACGACGGCGTTATTGTGCCGCTCTCCACCCTTGCCGGGGCGGCCCTGACCCGGACCGGTTCGAAACTGCAGCCGGCGTCCGCCGCCGTCCTGCGCGGCGCCCTGCTCACCGGTGCCCTGGTGACCCTGGTGGCGGGGATCCTGCTCAAGGCGAAGTCGGTAGCGCAGTCCGTCACGGTCCTCGAAGCCGACTACGCCATGAACCTGGTTTGGTTCTGGGCCCTACTCGCCCTGGCCTCCGCCGCCGGCATCCTGATCCTGGAACGCCGGGCCCGCTTCGCAAGATCCAACCACTAGGCGGGTGACACGCACCCGCCGCCATCCGGCGTCGACGATTCGAGGCCGGCGAGTGCCGCCAGCTGAAGTTCCCGACGGCGCCGATGCCAAACTCCGGCTGCGACGGCCGCGGCTGCGAGTACAAGGACCGCTTGATGCACCGGAACCGTGAACGGGTCCTCGAACGGCAGCATGTAGATGGCGTCCAGGGCCAGGATGATGGCCACGTATTCCCAGCGCCGGCTCAAGACAATAAACGGTAACAGCATCAGGGCATACCAAGGATAGTTCGGGCTGACAATCAGCAGCGTCAACCCGATCATGACTGTCTGCTGTTCCCAGGCATTCCCGGGCCTGGTGCGCCGCAACACCCAAAGCGCGACGGCGGCCAGCGCTGCCGCGCTCAGCAGCTGCGGCCACGGACCGGCCGAGACCAGTTGGGCCAGCCCGAACCGGGTGCCACCACGCTGGCTGTAGCCCTCCTCCTTGAGGTAGCCGGGCAAGAATCCCAGCACTCCTGCCCCTGCAACTGCCAGATAGGGAACGTAGAGGAGGACGAAAGTCGTCAGCGCTGCGGCAATGAAGCGCACAGGACGCTTGAACAACAAGGCGGGGGCGGCGATCACCGGAATGAGTTTGGTCGCGACCGCGGCGCCGAACGCCACCCCGGAGCGCAGCGGCTTGCCTACGGTCAATAGCAGTCCTGCGGTCAGGATCAAAGCGCCGCCGAGCAGGTCAACGTGGGCGTTGTTCACAGCCTCAAGCTGCACGAACGGGCTCCAGGCCCAGACGGCCGCCAGGTGCAGCGGAAGGCTGCGCCGGGCCAGGGCAGTGATGAGCATCAGCGTCACCGCAATGCTGACAAGCAGGCCCCCCACTTGGAATGGAAGATATCCGACCGAGTCAGGGACGGCGGCCCGCACGCCGAAAAAGTAGATTTCCGCGGTGGGCGGATAGATCGTGGGCACGTGCGGGCGGTTAATGGCCGTACAAAGCGGAGCCCCCGAGGGGTAGCCGTTGGCCGGGACGGATTCGGTGCCGAACAGGTCGCGGGCGCACCCGGGCCGGCCGTCATCGTTGTTGGCTCCCGGGACGAACAGCCATTCCGGCCGCAGGGCCGCCAGCGTCTCATCGACCGGAACGAAGGAGTAGGGGGAGATGCCGGCCTTTTGGACGATACCGTCCCAGGCGTACCTGGCGGAGTCGTTACTGGTCCGCGGCGGCGCACTTACGGCCACCAGCCCCAGCAGTACAGTGCCCGCAATGATTACGGCGCCCACTCGGCGCCGGGGGACATGGCGCAGCAGGCCAACTGCCCCAATAAGCGCGCCCCAGGACAACAGTGTGCCGACAATCGGTGCTGATTCGAAGGGGTTCTGCGGGACCACCATCCACCACAACAAGCCCGCGAGCACGAGCAGCAGCGCTACCAGCCGAGCCGCGGCTCCGGGGAGGATCCGCTTCGCTTGGTTGTTGGGTGAGGTACGGGCCATGACGCTCACGCTGCCTTCCTGTCCGCCCCGGGGCCGGGGGAGAACCGGCACAGGACGCGGCCGGGCAGGTACTGTTTGGCGATGGCCGCCACAGTCAGATCCACGCTGTTGATCATCCTTTGGGCAGCCGGGGCAGCCGGGAGAGCGCCCACGGCAGGGCACCGCGCTCGTTCAGACACGGGAGAACAACATCCACCAGGGC
>NZ_JASBRC010000041.1:0-3483 GCF_029960715.1 Arthrobacter sp. AL05 | reverse complement strand
CATGACAATCCGGAGAGTACTCCCTCCGGCCCCCCGGCCGGAAGACGCAGCGCAAAACCCCTGCGAATGGGAGAACCCATGATGCTGACACTTACAGTTCGTAGTGATCCATATCACGGACGGGTGGCCGGGCAACCTTTCACATCCATTGTCGAAGTCTGCCTTCTAGCACCCGGCAAGCCGGGGCGCTCTGCGGGGTGGCGTCGCTGGGGTTTCCTGAGACGACCTGACTCAGGACCACCCGCGACGCTGCTGACTCGATGGTGATCGTAGCCAACGAAGACCCATCCAATACACAGCCTGCTTACGAATCGGTTGGAGTCGGCTTCGTGCGCCGATCCCATCTCAGAGTTGGAGGCTTTTCATGACTGAAGTTATTGCCCATCACGGACTGTTCAAGGACACGAACCTGCACGTGGACGACACGGGGGGAACGGGCCGGCCGGTCGTCCTCATTCATGGCTGGCCCCTGTCCGGGGAATCCTTCGCAGCCCAGGTCCCTGCCCTGCGGGCTGCCGGCTACAGGGTTATTACCTATGACCGGCGGGGTTTCGGACGCAGCGACAAGCCCAACACCGGCTACACCTACGACACCCTCACCGAAGACCTGAACGCCCTTCTCGAGGCACTCGAGCTTTACGACACTACCCTCGTCGGCTTCTCCATGGGCGGCGGTGAAGTAGCCCGCTACTTCACCAAATTCGGGACCGACCGGGTGCGCAGCGTGGTTTTCGCGGCCGCCGTCCCGCCGTACTTGATGCAAGGCCAGGACAACCCGGACGGGCCACTGACTAAGGACGCAGCAGCGGAGATGACGGCAGGCCTGGCGAAGGACGAAGACTCCTTCTACGACGATTTTACCCGGCAGTTCTTCTCCGTCAACGGCGAGCTTAAAGTGACCGAGCAGCAGCGTCAGGAAGCCCTCCAGCTCTGCAAGCAGGCTGACAAAAAGGCGGCACTGGCCTGCATGGAAGCTTTCGGAACCACCGACTTCCGCGACGACCTGCCCAACATCAGAGTCCCGGCCCTGATCCTGCACGGGGACGGCGACGGAACCGTGCCCTTCGAAGGATCCGGTGCACGGACCCACGCAGCCCTGCCGGGCAGCGACCTGCACGTCCTCCACGGCGCACCACACGGCTGCAACGTGAGCCACCCCGAGGAGTTCAACCAGGCACTGCTGACCTTCCTGCAGAAATAGCGGCCCAGCGCAGCAGCTATACATCTCGGCGGCGAGAACAGGGTGAGGCGACAGCGAGAGCGCCTCACCCTGTGTCAAACGCCCGGTTCCGGGAGCCTCTTAACGCTTTCTTCCGGACGGTGACGTCTGGGCATGACCGGAACCGTAGGGAATTAGCGGGAGCCGGGCTTTGTTGCCGAGGCCATGACACTTCTTCCTACACAGACAGCGCCCGATCTCGCCCTCGCCCTGGTTGGTGGGGGAACTACCGATGATCTTAAGCTTGGTACCGGAACTGACGGGAGGTTTAGCCTGGTGGTCTTCTACCGCGGCCTGCACTGCCCGATCTGCCGCAAACAGCTGGCCGAGATCGATAAGCGGATCGAGGACCTGAAGGCAGCCGGCATCGGCCGGGCCGTCGCGGTGAGCATGGAAACATCGGGCCGAAGCACCCGGATCGTGGATCAGTGGCACCTCGCCAACCTCCCCGTGGCCTATGGCTTGAGGGAGGAATCCGCCCGGTCCTGGGGTTTGAACCTGTCCCACGCAATCAAGGACGGCGAGCCGGACCTCTTCAACGAACCGGGCATCTTTATCCTGGACGAGGACGGGACTTTGTTCTGGTCCAGCACCGCCACCATGCCCTTTGGCAGGCCATCCCTGGACGACGTCATCGCAGGGGTCCGCTACGCCCAGGACCATGACTACCCGGCACGCGGGGCCGCCTGAGACCTCGGGTACAGGCAGAGTCCGGCGGATGGGCGGAACCGCCCCTGAGCCGGGGTCAACAGTGGTAAGCGCTGAAAAGAGAGGTACTAAAACCTTGAACACTCCTCTGGCCCCGGTCCTGCGCGACCAGATCGAGGTCGCCGGGACATCCCTTTCGTATCTGGGCAGCGGCAGTGACCAGACACCTCCGCTGCTGTTGCTGCACGGGACTTTCTGGAGCCGCGTGAGGCTGCCGGTCCTGCCCGCACTGGGGACTTCGAGTCGGTGCATTGCCCTGGACTTGCCCGAGTTCGGCCGCAGCGGCGGAGAACTCGACGTCAGCCACGCCACTGTCCCGGCCTTGGCCGAAACAGCTCTGGCCGCCGCCGATGCCTCGGACTGGACAGTTTCGATATGGCCGGGCATGCCATCGGCGGGGGAATAGCCCAGCACATTGCGGCACCCAGCGGGCGCGTGAACAGACTCGTGCTGATGAACTCCGTGGTGTTCGATTCGTGGCCGGTGCCTGCGGTGGAACGGTTCCGGGACCCGGAGGTACGGGCGGCCACGACGGCCCCGCAGCTTCTGGACGCCCGTGCGGTATCCACGCAGCGTGCCGTCAAACGCACACTCAACGACGAGGAACTCACCGATTACCTGTCGCCCTGCAACGAACCGGCCTGCCACAGGTCGTGGATGGCCATGGCCGCGGCCGCCAATCCCCGGACCACCCTGGACCTGGTCCCGCTGCTGCAGGAGGCGCACATACCGACCCGTCTGTGGGTCTCGCGGAACGGGAAGGGCCGAGGATACCACTTGTAGGTATTGATCAGGCCGGTGGTCAGCTCAAGGAGCGAGGAGGCGATGAACAGGGCGATTGAGGCACGTTCAAGGCCGTGGGCGACGGATTTGACCGGCGGCCACGTGAGCAGCTCCAGATAGACGGACCACAGCTTGGCCAGCAGCAGCGGAATCGAGGCGATCCCGGCGGTGACATGGATCCCCTGGGTGAGCTGGTAAATCCAGACGGGGCTGGTGGGGAAGAGCATCCAGGAGGGCGGGTTCTGCAGGCCGTGGCTGAACAGCCCGGTCAGGAAGCACACCGTGAAACTCAGCCCGAGCCAGCGGCCCAGGACGACCGTGAGCCGGGTGCTCCGCGTCGGGGATGCGAACCGGGCTGCGAGGGCCTCGGTTAGCCTCTGCGGGTCAGGTTTTGCTTGCTTACATCACACCACCATTCAGGATCAGGCAGGGGCTTGGACCCCCGAAACACCGAAAGGCGGCGGGAAGAGCCGCTTTCGGACCGGTAGAGAGCCCAGGGGCGGAAGCCGGGGCTCAATTTCACCGTCGCATTCCTCCACTGTGCTCAACGCATACCGTTAACGCCGGCTGCATCGCTGCTCCTGGGCCGCCGGCGGTTTCCACGCGACCCCTTGAGAAGATCCGGGCCAGGGTGTGAGAACAGAAAAGCGCCACGGACCCCTGGAGAGGATCCGTGGCGCTTCCCGCCGGTGCAGACCATGCATCCGGCGGCTTTTGCGGTGGGTGTTACTTGGTGTTGACGGTGATTTTGGCGATGCCGACGAGCATGTCGG
>NZ_JASBRC010000040.1:0-3652 GCF_029960715.1 Arthrobacter sp. AL05 | reverse complement strand
ACCACCAAATCTGCGCGCAGGATCCGGGCGACGACTTTGGTGACGCTGTCATCGGAGCGGTGAGCGCGCATGAGAGCGCCGAGGTCCTCGAGCCGGAACCACGCGACCCTCAGGCCGGCCTCGACGGCTTGCTGCCCGAGGGCTTCGAGGAAGAACGTTTTGCCCGTGCCGGAGGGGCCGCAGATCACGACGTTTTCCTTCCGCCCGATCCATTCCAGCGTCCGCAGCGCCTGCTGCGTCGGTGCCGGGATCGAGGAGGCGTCAGGGTCCCAGGTGTCGAAAGTCTTCCCGGTCGGGAAGCCTGCGGCCTTGCGCCTGGTGGCGAGCATGGACCGGGACCGGCCGGCGACTTCCTCGATGAAGAGGGCTTTGATGACTTCGGCCGGTTCCCAGCGCTGGGCGCGGGCGGTCGCGATCAGTTCCGGCGCCAGCGCCCGTGCGTGGGGCATCTTCAGCTGCCGCATCAGCGCTTCCAGCTCCGCCGGCAGTGCGGGCGCGGTGACCGGGACCGGGCTCACGTGCTTTCCCCCAGCGTGCCGGCGGAACTGGCGGCAGCGGGTGGGCGTCCGATAGCCGCCCACGCAGCGGTCCCTTGGGTTAGAGACCGGGTCTCCCCGGCGGCATGGGTGGTCGTGCGCGTGCTTGCGGCGTTCAGGATCGAGGCCAGGTCCTTGTTCGCGAAGCGGCCATGGATGGCCGCGGTCCCGAGGGCCTGATCGACTTCGGACTGCCCGGCGATCTTGGCCAGGGCGACTGCTTCGGCCATCTTCACGTTCATCCGGGCCGTGCCGGCCGCGGCGGCCTCGAGCAGCCAGGTGCGGGCGCCGTCGCCGATGCTAAGGAACTCCGTCTCCGCGGCCGTTCTGGCTTTCGCCGTGTATTCACCCGGGATCCTGGGCCGGTGGCCGGGGAAGTGGGCGTCGTTGATCGCCGGGCTGCCCGGGCGGGCGCGCCGGTGCCGGGCGACTTCCACCGGGCCCTGGCTGCCATGGTGGACGATGATGATTTGCTCGTCGGCTCCGGCGCCGTGGGCTCGGACGAAAACACGGGCTCCGAGCAGATGCGCCGGGACGGAGTACTGCCCGTTCTCGAAGGTGACCATCGGCGTGTTCTCCGGGACGGTGCGGGAGAGCCCGAACGCGACGGTATGCGCGGTGTCCGGGATCCGGTGCAACCGCGGCGCCTCCTCGGTGAGCATTGCGGCGGGTTTGCGGCGGGTGGCCCGGTGCTCACGATGGTTGACCTCGTCCATGAACGTCTGGCAGGCCGCCTCGATCTCGTCGAAGGAAGCGTATTCGGGACGCAGGTTGGTGTCTTTGGGCACGATGTCGGCTTTGGCGACTTTCACCGAGGACTCCACGCCGCCCTTGGAGGCCGGATCCGCCGGCTGGCAGGTCAACACCGTCACCCCGTAGTGGCGGGCGAAGTCGACCGTCTGCTGGTTGCGGACCGGGACTCCGGCAACATGGGACACCGTCACGGTCTTCTCGTTATCGGTCAATACATACGTTGGGGCACCGCCAATGACCCGGAAACTGCGGTCCAGCGCGGCGAACACGCTCGGCGCCGTCCGGTCCCGCAGCGCGATGACAATCCTGAAGCGCGACCACGCCAGCCAGGCCACGAACAAAACGGTCTTCTTCCCCTCGATCACCGGGCCGTCGCCAAAATCGTACTGAAGCCACATGCCCGGTTCCGTGATCCAGGGCCGGTGCACCCGGACATGGCCAAGACGCCAGGCAGCACGGACCTGCGCGACGGCCCGGCGGGTCGAGCGTTCCGAACCCTCATAACCGAGGGCCAGAAGCTTCGCGTGGGCTTTGTCGGCGCGGATCTTGCCCTTGGAGGCCTCGATCCACTCCTCGATCTTGGGCATGAACGCATCGGTGACCCGGCCCCGGTAGACCGGTTCGGCGATCGGCTGGCCAGCGTCACGGGCGGCAACATGCCTGGCGACTGTGTGGTGCGAGCAGCCGGTCAGTTCCGCGGCGGCGCGCAACGATCCGGTCAGATCATACGCAGCGAGTATTTCCATGATTTCTCCGTCAAACTTCATTAGGGCCTCTTCCCGGGCGACTTTGGTGCGACTAGACACCGTCATCAAACCCCGGGGAGAGGCTCCCGCCGCTTAAGCGGTCAGGTTCAGTAAGGAAGTGGGCAGATCTCATGGCCACCGACGGGCAGTTTTCATGGCCGTCAGTGGGCAGTTCCGTGGCCGCCTACGGGCAGTTTTTCATGGCCGCTAACACCGAGGGTCCCGCTGGTCGGCTCGCTCCGCGGCAGTAGGTCCGCTTCGGAATCGGTCCGCTGACCGATCCTTCACCGGGCGCACTCGTCAGGCGACGCGCCGTTCAAGGCGTGAGTCGGAAATCAAGAGGTCCAAACCATGATGGCCCACACTGGAACAGAGGAATGCCAAATAGTTGGGGGCGAAGACAAATTGACGACCATTGGTGCCGACCAGAGGGGCGCTAGCAATTGGGCCGGCGTGGCGCGCCCCTACTCAGAGAGTTTCGCGCACCTGTGCGCTGCGGCGATTGTGCCGTTGCTCGACGCGGCAGAGGCGGTATTGGGCGAGTTCGCGGGTTGTCGTGTGGCGGATGTTGGATGTGGACCCGGGAACCTGACGGGCCTAGCCTTCAGTCGGGGGGCAGAGGTAACGGGCATCGACCCTGACGCCGAGATGCTCGCCTTAGCCCGTACAACGGCTCCTCAGGCACAGCTGCTCTTAGGCGGGTTGCCGAACTTACCACTCGCCCCAGATGCTTTTGATGCAGTGCTGGCAAACTTCGTCGTCAATCACGTCGGCGACCCTCGTGCCGCTGTTGCTGACCTCAAACGGGTCTGTCGGCCGGGCGGCGTCGTCGCTGTGACGATATGGCCCTCTGAACTCTCTGCCATAAATAGGCTCTGGTCAGACGTGGTGCAAGCCAGCGGGGCCGCAGCCCCAAGCCAGCAGAGACTGCCAGCAGATAAGGACTTCGACCGTACCGAGCAGGGATTGAATGAACTGCTGGTGGGTGCAGGTCTGAACGAGGTGCAGACGAAGACTCTCTCCTGGGATTTCGCTATCGAGGCTGAAGACTTGTGGGCTGGACCGGCCGGCGGCGTGGGAGGAATCGGCAAAATCGTAACCAGCCAGTCGCCGATGATGCAGTCCACAATGCGGCACGAATACTTGCGCCTTGTCGCGCCCCTGACTAGCGGTGGAAAAGTGGTTTTACCGGCCGTTGCTCTGCTCGGGATTGGGCAGGCACCCTGCAATTAGCCACCTCGTGGCGTCCCGCAAAGGATCCCTCAGTGGACACTTGTCCTCAGGGCTGGCCCACTTAGAGAGCGGAGACACCGGCAACCCGGCAACCGGCATGGGTCCAGCGATTAGCTAGCGGCTTGTTGGGCAATGGCGTGAGCGAGGCGGTAGGAGTCGGTGCCGGTTTCGACGATGGTGCCGTTGAAGGTGAGTCGGTCCACGATGGCGGCGCAGAGGCGCGGGTCGGTGAAGGTTTTCGTCCAGCCGGAGAAGGATTCGTTGGAGGCTATCGCGATGGAGTTCTTCTCTTCCCTTTCGGTAAGGACCTGGAAGAGGAGTTCGGCGCCTCGGCGGTCCAGTTCCATATAGCCGAGCTCATCGACCTATGCGGATGTCCGCATA